>DATGSA010000346.1:0-8067 GCA_035303085.1 Flavobacteriaceae bacterium | reverse complement strand
AATAGTTCTCAATGTTCCTTGAGTTGAAGTCAAAGCAAGATTGGTCATTTGCATTTTCAAATTCGTATCATAAGAATCATAAAACTCCTGCAAGGAATTGATATCATATTCTACTTCCACCTCTTTTTCTGGGAGATCACGAGTCACTCTTTTCCCTACCGATTGAGCCTTTTCTAAAGATTTTTGTATCGAAACTTGCGCAGTCGTATCTTCTGCCACACCCCTTAAGATTCGTTCCATGCCATTTCTCGCCATTAAACTTCCCGAGAAATTTTTTCGATCTTGGTTGAATCTTTGACTAAGAGAATCCAAGGAAACTCTCAGTTCAGCAATATTGAGCATAGAAGCTGCGTTGTCATATTTATTATCATCAAAATCAACTTCATTAAATCCTGATAAATCTATATTAAACTTATAAGACTCAAAGTTGTTTTTAATGAAAGGCCGCTTTTGTCTTTGTCTATAATCTCTTGGAAATTGTCTTTGATATAATGTGCCATCGTATAGAGTAAGTTCAAGCAAATTTGAATTCTCCGAGCTTTTGAGTTTTCCTTCTTTAGCTTTTACCACCGTCAATCCGCGTTCACCCGGGTTTTTCAAATGAATAATAACATCGTGTAAATACTCTCCATCTTTACCTGATTTTTTATCTACTTTTATATTGTATTCGTTTATTTGATTGAATATTCCTTCCTCAATAGACATCGCCGGCTTCATTTTGGCGATATTACGTCTCATGTTGATGGTTTTAAACCTCGACCAAGGAATCACATCATTAGCAAAAAAGAAAGTTGTAACACTGAGGATAGTAATAAAGAAGATTAAACTTCGCATAGCTCGTTGAAGCGAAATTCCCGAAGCTTTCATCGCGGCAAATTCATAGTTCTCCGCAAAATTCCCAAAGGTCATAATGGAAGCTACCAATATAGTCAGCGGCAAAACCATCGGAATTAAGTTAGGGATGATATAGAATAACAATCGCGCTATAATCCAAGCATCCAAGTCTTTTCCCGCTAATTCAGAAATATAGGTCCAAACACTTTGCAGCAGAAAAATTAAAATAAGAATTACAAAGACTGCAAAAAAGGTCTTTACAAAGCTGAAGAATATGTAACGGTCAAGAATTTTCAAGTTTAATCTAATCTGTTGATGTAGTAACCCGAGTATTTACTTTCATCGAATTTAAATAAATTCTTGGATAGCGGTTGATTGACTTTAAAAGATTTCACTTCGATAATCAGCTTAGATTTGTCTTTAAAAACTTGAATCATCTTATTGATATGTTTGGTCTGCGCATCGATTCCCAAAAAAACCTCTTTGATTTCAGCATCTTGATCTTTGGGTTTCAATTTGATATACTGTACTTTCCGACCTTCCACATTCTGTTCAATGTCCCAATCATAAGTATACCCCTCTTCATAAAAACTCAACATTCGCGAAGGAGATAATTCGTTATCTCCTTTAGGGTCATACTTTGCTATATTGACCTCTTCATCTTCGGGAATGATATCGTACAATCTTACCCCGTCAAAAATACGAGTAGTTCCCAACAAATCCAGTTTATATTTATCGCCTTCCAAAGCAACACAACCCTTGGTTTCTTGGCGTAGATTATCTGTGTCTGATTCATAAATATAATTGAAGTTTATCTTCATATTGTCATAAGATTTGACCTTTGCCGATACCTCTTCCAACAATTTTTTTGCCTTGGCATCCTGTTGAGCATACAGTCCAAAACTAAGAAACAGACTCATTATACAAGGCATTAAATATCTCAAAATCATATTGTAAATTTTATTCCACTTCGTCTAAGTGTTGATCTAATTCGTTTAAATCACTAATCAAAACATCACGCGCTTTGCTACCCTGAAAAGGGCCAACAATTCCGGCAGCTTCCAATTGATCTATGATTCGTCCGGCTCGGTTATAGCCCAATCTCAATTTTCGTTGTAATAAAGAAGCCGATCCTTGTTGCGCGGTAACAATTACTTCTGCAGCTACTCTAAATTTAGCATCGCGTTCGTCAACTATATCATCAAGATTTGTACCACTTTCCTCTCCTTCATATTCCGGCAACTCATAGGCATGGGCATAAGCTTTTTGAGAACCGATATATTCCGTAATGCGCTCTATTTCCGGGGTATCTACAAAAGCACACTGCAAGCGTGTCAAAGTATTTCCTTGGGTAAACAACATATCACCCCGACCTATCAATTGATCTGCACCGCCGCTATCCAAAATTGTTCTAGAATCTATTTTTGAAGTAACGCGATAAGCAATTCTCGCAGGGAAGTTGGCTTTAATCATTCCGGTAATCACATTCACGGAGGGTCGTTGTGTGGCGATTACCAAATGTATTCCAATCGCCCGCGCCAATTGTGCAAGACGAGCAATCGGAGTCTCCACTTCTTTTCCGGCAGTCATAATTAAATCGGCAAACTCATCAACCACCAACACGATATAAGGCATAAATCGATGACCGTTCTCAGGATTGAGCTTACGCTGTTTAAACTTCTCATTGTACTCTTTAATGTTTCGAGTCATCGCCTTTTTCAGCAAATCATATCGATTATCCATTTCGACACAAAGCGAGTTTAAAGTATTGATTACCTGAGTGTTATCGGTTATAATCGCCTCTTCACCATCGGGAAGCTTGGCTAAATAATGTCGTTCTATTTTATTATAAAGCGTGAGTTCCACCTTTTTAGGATCGACCAACACAAATTTTATTTCCGCTGGGTGTTTTCGGTATAAAAGAGAAGTCAACACCGCATTCAATCCAACCGATTTTCCCTGTCCGGTAGCTCCCGCCATCAACAAGTGCGGCATTCGTGAGAGATCGAAGACAAAAGTTTCATTAGAAATGGTTTTTCCAAGAGCAACAGGCAATTGCATTTCCGCATTTTTAAATTTCGGAGAAGCCAATACAGAACGCATCGATACAATGCTGGGATTTTTATTGGGCACTTCAATACCGATAGTTCCCTTTCCGGGGATTGGCGCGATAATTCGGATTCCTAAAGCAGCCAAGGACAAAGCAATATCATCTTCCAAATTTCGAATTTTGGAAATTCTGATTCCGGCTTCCGGTACGATTTCGTATAAAGTAACCGTCGGACCGACCGTCGCTTTAATATGCGCAATCCCTATCTTATAATTCTTTAAAGTATTGACAATTTTATTCTTGTTCTCCTCGAGTTCTTCCTGATTAATAGTTATACCACCCTTACCCCCGGTATAATCTTTCAACAACTCTACAGAAGGGAATTTAAAATTACTCAGTTCCAAGGTCGGGTCAAACTCTCCAAAATCCTCCACAATTCTTTGCGCCGCTTCATCTTCTTCCGACACTTCTTCTTCCGTCACTGTTTCCACCTCCATTGAAAGTTCATTTTCCTCGTCTTCCGAGCCAATTACAATTTTCTCTTTTTTGGGCTCTTTATTCGTAGTTCCCATCGGTACGTTTTCTTTTTCCATGACAGATCCAGACTCCTCTTTTGGTGTTTCGTTATTTTCAGGAGTTGATGGAGTTTTTGCTGCAACTTCTGCACTTCCTGCCAGCTCAGCATCTGCATCGACTGTATCCTGTGCTTTTGCCGTTTGAAAATCTCTTTTAACTTCTTTTTTTGTCTTACTAAAATACGAACCGACTAATTCCGGAGTGAAGTTTAACCTTACCACCAAATACACAATAGCCACGAAAATCAACAACAGTAAGGTCCCGATAAATCCTAAGTAATCCTGTAAATAATCATTGGTTTCGAAACCAATAACTCCTCCCATAAGTGGGTTTTTATCAGCGAAAAATCCAAAAATTGTAGAAAACCACATCATCAATACCAATCCCCATATCCAGAAATTAAGGAGTGATTTTAGTTTTAAATCCAAAAAGAGATAAATTCCGGTAAGTCCAACTAAAAAGGCAATACTAAAAGCAGCGATTCCAAATCCTCTAAAAACGAAGAAATGCCCTACTTGAGCGCCAAATTTTTTAAGCCAATTTTGCGCTTCCACAGATCGGTTGTTGAATTCGGTAAGCGTACTCTGATCGACTTCCCATGAAAACAAAAACGAGAAGAAAGCAATCACCAAAGCGATTCCGAAAAGAATCAGAAAACTCCCAAGCAACACTTTTTGCTTTCGATTAAGCTTGAAGCTGAGTTTCTTTCTCGGCTGGGTATGCGGATTTCTTTTCTTTTTCTTCTTCTTGCGTTTTTTAGCCATCTTCAAATTTAAAATAAACAACAAAAATACAAATTCAAGCGGACACTTGGAAAGTATTTCTATCTCGTAACATAAAACAACCTAATTTGCGATTAAGTATAAAATGCTTTGAAAACCTCACCCCAGTTCACGAGAACAAATTTATCTGATTTTAAATATATCGATTTAAAAGAGGGTTTTATGGATTTTAATGATTTGGGCGTGCCCCCGGTTCTTTTTTATCACAGAAGATTATTGCTTACAACAAAACCTTTAGTTCCCAATTAATTCTCAAATTCAAAATCCGGGGTCGCGCTTTCCGCTATATCTTTTTTCTGTAAGGTTATCTCTCCAAAACAACTTTATTAAAAGCACATAATATTATCTCCGAACAACTTTTGAGAAAGAAAAAAGGATGCCGCATCAATCGCTCACGCGGGAAGATTGTGAATTAGTAAACATGTGAACGAGTGAACAAGTGAACCAGTAAACCAGTGAAGAAGTACAGCCAACTCTTCAAGCGGCTTCACGCCCTTGAAGAGTTTCCACGCTATTTTTATGGAATAAAACATTCTTTCAGAAAAAGGAAAGGACGCTGAGTCCTTCCCGTTTTCTGAGCGGATATATACTCATATTTCCTTAATCCAAAATCATGAACTAATTCCATAATATTAAAATAGTATCTATTTTTTTTCTTTCATGCCGGATTGCCAATCTGACAATCCAGTAAACACCAACGAGTTGAAGTATTATTCCTACTATTTGCAGTGTTTGTGTAAAGTATAAACTTTCTGTTATGTTTATCATTTTATGTGGTTTATTCAGTTATATAAATATTTTTCAATCCCCCATCATCCTTGCTCAAAACAATATTGAGTGTTTTAGAATTTGTTCCTTTAAAAGGCACTCCAAATACTGAAAATTGATATGTCGGTTTGATTTGTATTTTTATTGATCAAGTAGCTGGTGACGGATAATCTTTTGCACAATATCCACAGCCACTAAATTATGTCGGTTATAAGGAATAATAATATCGGCAAATTCCTTTGAAGGTTCGATGAATTGTTGGTGCATCGGTTTTAAAGTGTTTTGATATCGATCTAAAACTTCATGCAAATCCCGACCACGTTCGCTGATATCGCGTTTCAATCTTCTGATCAAACGTTCATCACTATCGGTGTGCACATAAATTTTAATGTCAAAAAGTTTTCTGAGGGCAGGATTGGTCAAGAGTAAAATCCCTTCCACAATCATCACCGCCTTAGGACTGGTGGTTACTGTTTCTCCGGTGCGGTTGTGATCGACAAAAGAATATACCGGTTGCTCGATAGATTCCCCTCTTTTTAAAGCTTCCAAATGTTCGACCAACAAATCGAAGTCAATGGATTGCGGATGATCGAAGTTGATTTTTATGCGTTCTTCATAACTTAAATGACTGGTATCTCGATAATAAGAATCTTGAGAAATCACCGCCACTTCTTTGTGCTGCAGTTGTTCTACAATCATATTAACCACGGTTGTTTTTCCGCTACCTGTTCCTCCGGCAATTCCAATAATAAGCATCGTTTTTATTTTTGGTAAATTTAGGAAAATAATTCTTTATTGTTTTGAGAGAAACTTAGTTCTTGTAAAACAAACGAAAATTCAACCTGCGGGAACTCATAAAAACAATTCTGTTATTTCAAATTCAGGAATTTAAGATTCTATTGTTATTTTAATCCTGAGTTCAATTATCAATACAACATTCCAAACAACCACAGCGGGATCGTTTTTCCTCCTCCTATTTCGATATCGTCTTTGGCAACCATAAAATTCTCATTGTCTTTCACTTGAGTCGCCGTTTTATTTTTCCCACCAACTTCTATATAAAGATCAAATTCCGGAAGATAAAAATCACCGGATTTAGGGAGTCGTATTTCTAATCCAACGTTATTTAATTGGTTCATCATAAATGTTTCCCTTAGATTTCCAATATCGGGAGATGATTTTAAAGCATAAGCTAAATTAGGGTTTTCCAGATATACTTTATCGGGTTTTTGCAATAAGGAAACTCCTTTTCCTTCAACCGTCAGAAGATTTAGTAATTGTGCTTTTTGAAGCAGCGTAAACCATGAATAAATCATTTCTCTTCCCAAATTTAGTTTTCTGGCTAAAGCTGAAATATTAGGTTTAAAAGGAACAGATTCAGCGATGACCCCCAAAAGCTTTTTAAGTTTGAAAGCTGTACCGCTGTCATATCCTTCTAAAAAAGCTAAATCTCCTTCAATAATAGTGTTGATAACCTGATTGAGGATGATCGGGATTTCTTCTTCTCTTTTATGAATAGCAATTGGAAGATAGCCACTTTTCAAATACTTTTTGAACAGCGGTAAAGGATGTCCGATTGCATCCAAAAATAATTGAGTAGAAGAAACCGGATTTTCTAAAAGTTCTTTTAGGGAAAGAGCAGGAAGCTCGTCAGTAACTTCATGAAACAGCAAATATTCGCGAAAAGAAAGTCCCGGTAAATTATAAGAAATCACACGCCGACTGAGATCTGCTTCTCCCCGATAAATATCTAAAACAGAAGAGGCAGAAAAAACGACTTTTAAGTTTGGATAACCGTCGTAAATATTTTTAAGTTCTCTTGACCACCGAGGATATTTATGCACTTCGTCAATAAACAAATAACGTCCGCCGTTTTTGTAAAATGTATCAGCTGTTTCTACTAAGTTATGGGTATAAAACCAATAGTGATCCGCTGTCATATACAGCATTTTTTCGGGTTGCGCCAATTCAAATTTCAAATATTGAAGCATCAAGGTGGTTTTACCTGAACCTCGTGGACCTTTTATCCCCAACATTTGCTGGTCCCAATTGATTTTACCCATCAAAAAACGATAGTGTTTATCGTCTGTTTGAGCTAATAAATTGTTGCTATATTCATACAACTCCTCCATAAATTGTCGTCTTAATAATACAAATATAATCAAAGTTGTTGCTTCATAGCAACAAAAATATATAAAATTGTCGTTTCATAGCAACAAAATCAAACAGAATTGTTGTTTTGAAGCAACAAAAAACTCCATAAAACTGTATTTTTCAATGGAGATGGATTAATTTAACGTTGATATTTCTGATTTTCACATTTAATAGATGAAAAGTTGTTAAATCTTGGTCGCTCGTCATCAGGGCTCAAATTGGGCTAAAGCCCGAAATAGGATAATTGCCCTAATCCGTTGGATAAATCCAACGGTAATAGATATAGCCCAATAGGTATTGAAAACAAAATGAATAGATCTTTCGATATGCAGATTAAGCTCCACAAACTGGTTTGCAATTAGCTTTAATTTGATAAGAAACTATGTCTGCTTTAGCCCGAACCTCAACGTTGTTTTTACTTACACATAACAGAAGCACTAACCTCAATCCGACGCTTCCACTCTAATTAAATGAAGTGTCTGGAAAGTCTGGAGTCTATGATAGGTCCAATTTTCTATTCACAGTTGAATACCTTATCTTTGATTAACAGAAAACATTTACCATGAAAGCGTTATTATTAGTAGATATTCAGAATGATTTTATGCCCGGTGGAAGTTTGGCTGTTCCTGATGGCGACAAAGTTGTGCCAATTGCAAATGCGATTCAAGATCAATTTGATTTGGTCTTAGCTACTCAAGACTGGCATCCCGCAGATCATATTTCGTTTGCCAAACAACATCCCGAGAAAAAGGAATTCGATGAGATTGAACTTCACGGTCACCCGCAGACTTTATGGCCATCGCATTGTGTACAAAACACTTCCGGAGCAGAATTTCACGCGGATTTAAAAACAAATAGGATAGAAACAATTTTCAGAAAAGGAACCGATCCGAGAATAGATAG
>DATGSA010000345.1:0-4936 GCA_035303085.1 Flavobacteriaceae bacterium | reverse complement strand
CTTCTTTTAAAAAAGGTGTGGAAATATCGGCAACATCAATTAACGTATGAAAAACAGCATTGGTTGAAACCGGTTTTTTTGAGTTCTGAAGCGATGCCTTAAATTTTTCTGGATATTCCGCTTTAAATTCAGTCGAAAACCAACTTAAAAAAGCAATCCGCAGTTGATAATAAGTTGGAATAGGAGAGGAATGTAAAAACTTTCCTCTTTTGTCATCAAAAATATCTTCACCGTGATCAGCGGCAAATAGTAAATAGCTCGAAGCGTTACTTTCCTCCAAAACTGCTATGTTTTGTGATAAAAAGTAATCGGTATAAAGAATGCTGTTGTCATAGGCATTGACCATTTCTTCTTTTTGAGTTTTACTGACATTTGTAACATTGTCAGGGGTATATTTTCTAAAACTTTCGGGATATCTGTCCATATAATTAAAATGAGATCCGTAGGGATGCAAGACAATAAATAAATCCCCCGGAGTTTCAGCTATTTTCTGCTCCATCAATATTGTCAATTTTTCATCCGGTGGATTGGAATTCTTGTCAACAAGGTTTTCAGGCGATTTCAAATTCGTATAAATATCAGCCTGTTTGTAAATATATTCAATAAAAGATCCGTTTTCTACTTGGTTAGATAAGCAGATGGTTGTAAATCCGGTTTCTTTAAAAGCTTCAAATATACCTTTTTGATGGTATAAATCTTTAAAGTTTTCCGCTCCAACTCCCGATAAAATAATCGGTACACTTTGGTGAGTTACATTGGATTGGGTAATTGCGTCTTTATAGAGAATAAGATTATCTTCTTTGCTTAAAAGCGGATTGTTCTCTCGTTCATAACCAAATAACTCCCAATTATCTGGTCGACTGGTTTCGCCAACGACCAACACAATTATCTGTCTGTTTTTCGAGTTGGAATTCCTCGTTGCTTCAAAGGTAAAATCCTTAGAATTTTCCGGATATTGTTTGGTTTTATAATACTTCTGTGTGGCGAATCCTAAATTATAAAATAGATTTACCGGATAAATATCCCTGTGGAAAGCAAAGTTTCCCGTTTTTTGGTTTTGGCTGAAAAAAGAAAATGTAAAAGCGATTACCAAACTTCCCAAACCTAAGTGAAGTATTCTTTTTCTGAAACTTCTCGATAGAAAAACACGATGACGCCATTGTATAATTCCTAAAATAGTTGCCGGAACATAGAGCGTCACAACAATTATTATGGAAGGTAACAGTGCTCCTAAAAGCTCACTGACTTCAGCCGAATTAGTCGTGGTGACATTTAAAAACATATTAGCCGCAATTACTCCTCTTCCAAAGAGATAGAACAACACAATTTGAAAAGCGTGTAAGAATAGAAGTGGAAATAAAAACACTTGCCATTTTCCAATATTTTCTACAGCGGAAAAAATCAAAAGATATAATCCGAAGGGAAGCAACAGGATTACCATTTTTCCGAAAATATTCAACGGTTCGGTAAAGAAAAAATAGAAGGTCGGCACTAAATTCACTGTGATAAAATACCACAATAAAAGCTGAGGTTTGCGAAGCAACCTTTGGATAAACCGATTTCTATTTTTAGTTTGTGTCATACTTTGCGGCCTAAAAAGCTTCATTAATGTTGAAATAAACACCGCCTCCTTCTTGACCATATCCATAGTCCAGACGTACATTTATCCTATCTTTAAACCCCCATCGATATCCTATCCCAACATTAGGAAGAATATGATCTGCGCTTAAATCTTTAAATTTATCAAAAATTTTCCCTCCACCAACCCAAGCGACCATTCCATGACGGTTATAAATTTTTTGTCGCAATTCTGCTTGGAAATTGATTTGTTTTTTATCTCTGTATTGACCCACAAAATACCCGCGCATTTGATAAGCGCCGCCAACCAAAGACATCATATTCCACGGAACATCACCAGTTTTGATAATCCCGTTTAGATCCAGCGCTAAAGTAGCATCCGACCATAAGGCTTGATAGGTTCTGGCGGTTACAAAAGCCTCGCGAAAGTGTTTTCTATTTCCTAAAAATGACGGATAAAAGTTCTCTTCATATTTAAAATAAAATCCTTCCGAAGGATTAGGGATAAAATCTCGATTGTCATAAGTCAATAAAAGTCCTCCCCCTAAAACAAAAGCATCTAATCTTTCATCGGGTTTAAGTTCGCTGATTTCAAAGTTTTTACTGTTGATGTTTTTAAGTCGAAGGCTAATTCCGGCATAGGTGTTATTTAATATTTTCTTTAAGAAGTCACCATGAAAATCGGTTTTATATTGAGCATAAGGGGTATAGTCACCTCGTTTTCCAGCTTCATAACCAATTCCATAATACTTGGTAGGAAGATAAGCGAAAGCGAGAGAAAGGTTAATACGATATCGATCTTGTGGAAATATCGTGTGATTTTCCAATCCAAAACTTAAAAACCCGGAAGTGGTAAAATTGCTGAATATTGAAACATCCGAAGGTGGTAGGGTTAAATCCTCACGATCCAGACGATATAAACCGGAAGCTAATATCCCCAATCCGAGTTTGGTATCTTGCGAATAGCTCGGACCGCCAATAAAGGAGATATCAAACTTCTCATAAGATTTGTCCTTTTTAGCTTCTTCAAAATAATTGATAAATTGTTTAAAAAACGAATCTTTTTCTTGTAAACTATCCTTTTGATTTTGACTGTACCCCGTTCTAATAATCAATAAGAAAAAGAATCCAGCCCAAGCTAAAAAAGAACGTTTTCTCAATTATTATTTCATTTTAAAAGGTGTGTTGCAAAAATACAACTTCTTTAAAACTATAAAAGTACAATTTGGTTTACCTTAGGTTTTGAAACAAAGAAAAAGTCATTGTATCCAATAGATTTGTTTTTAATACAATAGAAAAAATGGATTTCTCATATATCCAAAGGTAATTTAATCTCGGATTTGCATATTAAAAAACAATATGCTGAGATTGAAAGGGTTATCTTATAAAAAAGGGTAGGTTTAATGATTCGTATTTGCTTTTTTAGTCGTATTAAAAGACTTCAAATTTAATCCAAAACCCACACTTCGTGAAATGGATTTCCTTTGGAGCTTTTTCCAATGTGATGCCAATCTCCATCAATTAATTCTCCCTCAAATGGAAGTTTAACGCCCACCCGCGAATCATCTTTGGAGAAAAAGAGAATCTCTTCGGTGTACTTGCCGTTTTTAAACGTATATTTTCCCCCGCCGGTTCCATAGAATTTTTTTGCATCGGGTTCCAGAGCAATCCATTGAAAATAACCGTCTTTTAGTATTTTAATTGTTTTTCGACTTCCGGTGTGACCAATTTCTTCAAATTTACCGTTATTATAACGACCGGATATTTTCCATACGCCATCTAATTTTTGAGAATGAGGAGGTTGTTTAATAAACTTATCGCCTTTTTCATCCGTAAAATTATCGCCTTCAAAAGTGAGTTGATAGGTGATTTGTTCGCCGACTTTCGAAGGATTACGATCGTTATATTCGGTGTTCACCAACAATTCATTTTCTTTAAACTCATAAGTTCCACCTTTGGAGGAAATATATTCTTGATCTTTAAAGGTTATGGCCGAGAAGTAATCATCGGTTAAAATCCAAAGCTGGTGAGGGTCAGAATTTTCAGCCGAATAAACACCTTCTATAGATTGCTTTTTCTGTGGAGAGCACGCCACAAAAAACAGTAGTAAAAAGAAAGGGAAATTTCTCATGACGGATTGATTTTTATATTGTTGGTTAAACTTAACAATAAAAATCGAATTATATAGAAAACGGAGAAAGTCATTGTAGATTAACCCGTTGTCGAATCAAGATGAAATTATATTTCGATTAATCATCGTTTAATTTAAAACATTACGGCATTAAGATGCTCATTGCGTCTGTATTGTTATTTTGAAAAAAATTGATGTTAGGCGATAAAGATAAATTTCAGAAAATAAGCTAAAGATTTACTTGCCGCACGTAAAAGCTGTAAATATTTTCAACCTATTTTTATTGCATATCATCAAGTCTTGTAAGGGCATAATAACAAAAGGATGGGGGACGTCCACCTATAAAATACCCTGTTTCAAAAGCGCTGAAAGTGCCAATACTTATCGGTATTATTTTCGAAGTTAGCTTTTCATTAAAGTTGCTGTTTATTGGTTTTTAATTCAGCATACTCGAAAAATATAATTTTGTATCAAGACCGAGATTGAAAAGTGAACTTTACCGAGATTACACCATAAGTTGCTTGTAAGTCACTGTGAATCATTTGGTAGGGCGAATGTGTTCTTAAGATTGAACTTTAATCTATAAATTTTTGAGACTATTTCATCCAATTATATAAGCAGTTTCCCTAATTTTGAAAGAAAGAAAGATCTTATGCGCTATTTATTGATAGTTTTTGTTTTTTGGACTTCCGGAGGTGTTTTGGCTCAAAAAATAGCTGCGCTTGAAGAGAGTCAACAAATGCAACAAGAACTAAACGCAGCTTATACCAATCCTGAAACCAGTGTTTTAATGGAAGATGATTTTAAGAATTTTGAAGGGTTGGAGTTTTATCCCCTGAGCGAAGAATTTATCGTAGAAGCGAAATTTGTCCGCACCCCAGATGAAAAACCTTTTGAAATGCCGACCACCACAGAGCGACTTCCGAAATATGTTAAGTTTGGCGAATTGCAGTTTACATTGAAAGGGCAGGCTTTAAAGCTGGATGTGTATCAAGCTACCGATCATGAGAAGCACGAAGGATATGAAGACTATTTGTTTTTACCATTTACCGATATGACTAACGGTGATGGGAGCTATGGTGGAGGTAGATATATGGATTTTAGAATTCCCAAAGGGAATAAAGTGATCTTAGACTTCAATCAAGCCTACAATCCTTATTGTGCGTACAATCCGAAATATTCATGTCCGATTCCTCCCGAAGGAAATGATTTGCCACTGAGAATAGA
>DATGSA010000344.1:0-4048 GCA_035303085.1 Flavobacteriaceae bacterium | reverse complement strand
AAAAATATGATTCTGTGCGGTTAGTTCTTTTGAAGCATCCCGTGTTCGCCTATAGACCAGCGTAAATATAAAATGAGAAAGAAGTCCGAATACAATTACTAACAAAGCGAATCCCGGGTTAATCAAAAAAGCGAAGAGCAGATAGACCAACGTCATTAAAGCGCTTTTAAGCGTGCCAAAATAAGTCATAAAAGCATTGGAAACCCGATCGACTTCCCCGCTTAGCGTGTTTTGAATTCTTCCCGAATCGGCAAGCATAAATTTTTTAAAACTGATTTGGTTGAGTCCTCTCAATAAAAACAACCTGATTTTTCGTATAAATGATTGCTGAAGAACGATTAAATAAACACTTCCAAAATACTTGACAATTCCTTTTAGAATAAAAAAGAACAACATCACCACGATGATTTTGGTGAGGTTTAAACTTATTCCCAAATTCTGAATCGTTTCGACCACAGCCGCCAATTTCCCCATAGAAGAAGGATCGATGGTCCCTTCTGTATTGAGCAGCTGCAATAATGGAAGAAACATAGATAACCCTAAAGCATCCAAGAAACTCATCACCAAACTCAAAATAAGAATGATGAACACTTTATTTCCTAAATGGGAATAAAAAAATGAAAAGCCAGAAGCGTATTCTTTTAAAATTCCTTTGGATTTACGCATAAGCTATAGTTTGCAAGGGTTATCAAAGCAATCAATTGATTTAAAGTACAATTTCTCTTCTTCGTTCGGTCGGCTATCACCTGTTTTAAAAACACCGTCTAATCAATCTCTTTTAGGCAAGTTAAGCAGTTTTTTAGACTTGCTTTTCAAAAGCTTCAATTGATAGGGAATATAACTTTTATATAGTCTGTTTTGCTCTGCTTTTGTTTTCAGTAAAGGTTTAATTTCCTTGTATATCTGACTTGCACTAATATTTTTAGTTTTGAGCAGTTCATTTTTTATTTTTGAAGAAGGCATTAACCCCGAAATTTTCAGGTTGATCAATCGAAAGGCAATATTTAAATACTGCGCTCTAATCACTTCATTCTTATCTGTTTCATAAAGTTCTTTGAGAATATAGTAATGCGCCAATATTAATTCTTGTGGTGAACTACCACTATGTACACCGCCTTGATGATGATAACAGCCTACTGCTACTTCTTTACTGTAATAACCTTCCCCCATCTTTAGAAGATGATAAAAAAGATGAACATCAAAAGAGAATTCATATTTCTTCAACACCTCTACTTTTTCTGGGACGTTCCGAAAAAGTGTTGTCGAAGGCCTGACCAAATAAAACCAAGCTTTATTATGGTCATCCAGATCAAACGTCGAACCATGCTCCCCGTCTTTTTCCGGAGATGTTTTGTTATTTCTTATTACCGGGGTTTCTTCTCCATCTTCAATTTTCAAAAAAGCACTGCAGACCACAGAAAAATCAGGATTGTTTTCTAAAAATGTAACTTGCTTTTGCAGTTTCTTTTCATCAATCCAAAAATCGTCTCCATCGCAAAGCGCTATGTATTTACCTCTCGCTCTTGGATAATTAAACCGCAGATTCATCCCACCTGCTTTTTTAGACCACTGATTTTCTGTTTGTAGAATCGGTTTGATGATATCAGGGTATTTTTCCCAATACTCCTTTATAATTTCCTGTGTCCCATCGGTAGAAGCATCATCGTGAATCAATACTTCAAAGTCAAAGTCGCACTTTTGCTTGACAAACCCTTCCAAACAATCGCGGATAAAACCAGCGTGATTGTAGGTTACACATAAAACAGAAACCACGGGATTGCTCATAAATCTATAATTAAATAAGTCGATTCATCTTGTATTTTGTCAATCTTGAATCCCAATTTCTCATAAAACGAAATCAATTTTTGATTGTCGTTTCGCACTTCGGTGTGAATAGTTTTTACAACAGGTTTTCTCGGCGCGGTATCTTCCGCTAAAACCGTTAATATTTGACTGCCGATTTTTTGTATTTCCGGACTTATATTTTTGTGATCTCCACTTAGAAAGCGCAGCAAACCCACGACCAACTCCATTCCTTGTCCGCGGTGTACTCTTTCAAGGCTAAAATTAGTAATGAAAAGAAATTGCTTTTCCACATTGTAATAACCTGCCATTAGACCAATTAAGTTTTCCCCGCTAAAGTATTCTAAGCGAATTGCACTCGATGCCAATTTTTTAGCATATTCATCAATATCAACATAAGTATGTAAGGGTGGTTTATAATCATCAGCTACCCTCCATAAGTGGTCTTTGATTTGCTGTTCCAAGGCTTTATTAAAACTGTAAGTAGCGGTCATTGCGGATTGATTATTTCATATTGATTTAAATATCCTCGGACTTTTTCACGGCTATTAAACATACAGACATCCAAAACAGATAAGTACGGAACGAAGTCGTGGTCAAATTGTGGATATCTCAGCTGTTTTGGTTTATAAAACAGCAATTCTATATTTTCTTTTTTGAAATCCTCTTGGCTGTACAAGTCCATTCCTCCGCTTGAATTGATATAATGCGTGGCATGTAAAGCTTTGCAAGCTCCAATCACCTTGTCTTGTGCTTTGAGTTGATGGATTTCTTTACCGAGCTGAGAAAATATTCTGATCGGCGTTTCAATCTCCATATAATCTTTCATAACCTGCACACTGTAAAGGATATAGTCGAAAAGATTGCGTTCTTCGCAATTAATTATTTGCTCTACTACCGGGAAAAACTCTTCAAAATAAGGTGCTTTCAGATAGTTACCCTCAATTCGCCTCAATAGTTTATTTGCTTCTTTTTGAAAATCATCGACCAAATAACGTTGGTCAACATCCAAAAAATCTGAATCATTTTTAATCGGCAAGGTGAAATAAGTGTCTTTTCCATTTTGAAGCATTCGATTTCGTCGAATCCAACTGGCTCTTGAAAATTCGATGTTGTCATAAATCACAAACTCATCCACCATATCCATCAGCTGAAAATAACCGATGTAGGGTAAAAAATAAGGTTGCATGATGCCTATTTTTTTCATTGGAAAAGATCTTTTAAAAGTTTAAAATTCTGTTTCGACTTTTCTTCTACCTTTGGGATTTGCCTCTCGAGTTGTTTTTCTATAGTCGATAAATTATGAACACAATCTTGAAGTTTACTAAAAACATCTTCAGGTTGATGTGGATCGACAACATAATCAAGCATTCCCGCCTCTTTGGCAAAACCTTTCAACTTATGCGCTTCAGGACCATTTCCATAATCTATAATTACTGTGGGTACTTGCTGACTCAATCCCGCAACAGCACCGTGAATTCTACCACTTAATAGCAGATCAAAACTCCCGATAATCGCTTTGGTCGTCCAAGGGTCATAAACGCCATCAAGGGTAAATATGCGTTTACCATATCCTTTTTCAATCAGAATTCTCTCTAATTGTTTGATGGTTTCGTAGTCCCTTCCGTGAAGTAAACGGAAGGGTTTTTCACCGGGATTAAATCCGTTGGAATGCGACATTAAACACAGTTTCACATTAGGATTTTCATCCAAAAACTTCAACAAAGGATTCACTATAAAATCGTATTCCAAATCACTTCTTTTGGTGCTGTCAAAAGCTTGGGTTGGAAAATTCCATCCGCAAAGAATAACGCCAGCTATTAGGTCTGGTTTTTCTCGAAGGAGTTGAGGGTGAATTTCCTCAAGGTTCAAATCACTCTTTGCTTCAAACAAAAAAGACGGACAACTCAAGTCTTTGAGTTTGTTTAAATTAAAACCGTATTCTACTAAGACTTTTCTACTAAAGCTTTCTCGATTGGTCACCAGATCGAAATTTTCAAAAACCTCTTTGGCGAAGTCCAAGTTTTTTCCGGGGCTGAAAGGTCCTGGTGAACCTGCCATCATTACGGTCTTCTTTCCTAAAAGCTGCGCAGTCCGGTCTTTATATAAACCGACTAAAAATCGATTTTCTCCTAAAAAATCGGCATTATCACCCCAGATGTCTCCACTAAAATCAATTACCAAATCCGCTTCCATCACCGCATCCATAAATGGTGTTGTTTCTGTCAGTGGCTTTCCATTATGA
>DATGSA010000343.1:0-3889 GCA_035303085.1 Flavobacteriaceae bacterium | reverse complement strand
AAATGCTATACCTTACAGAAAATTAAACTTGAGAAGTTTGGATTATCAAATGCTAAAAGAAAACCATATCGCTCCATAAATCTATTAATTTTATGCTTAAAACACTTTTTTACAACACCATTTTTTTGTTCAGCTTTGTTTTATATCCGCAATCGGCAGACGTAGAAATGCTGCCCTATGGGAATATGGACGATTGGATGGTAAGAGAGATTGAAGAGTCTTATATCATCGGTGGAAATACCCAATATTTATATGAAGTTACAAACGAAAAAGATACTTTAAAAAACAACCAACCCTATAAAAACAACAAGTCTCCCTGGGCTACTTCTTCGGTTTATGCTAATATCAATGGGGTTAAAAAAGGGAGTGTGACTGTTTTTCCGGAAGAAAGACCAGGCAATGGTTTGGCTGCTCGATTAGAAACCAGAGTAGAAAGGGTAACGGTACTGGGGGTTATCAACATCAATGTATTGGCAAGTGGCACTATTTTTTTAGGAGAAATCGTCGAACCGATAAAAAACACAAAAAATCCTCAAAGCAAATTGATCACCGGAATTCCTTTCACCAAAAAACCCGATTTCCTACAATTTGATTATAAAGTAGTCACCGGCGGGCCAAAACGACGCATCAACGGACTGAGTAAAACCGGGGAAGATATTGGCGAAAACGACAAAGCAGAAGTGCATATCTTATTGCAAAAACGTTGGGAAGATAAAGACGGAAATGTTTATGCCAAACGAATTGGCACCGGTTGGGAAAGATATGACAAATCGGTTAAAACTTGGCAGAACAATCATCGCATAAATGTGCATTACGGCGATATTTCCAAGCAGTCTTTTTATAAAGATTACATGCGATTAAGACAGAAAGAGAAAGAAGTTTACTACACCAAAAACAGTCACGGCGAAATCGTTCCCATTCAAGAAACCAGTTGGGGAGAACCCGAAGAGGAAGTCACTCATCTCATCGTTCAGTTTTCTTCCAGCAATGGCGGTGCTTATATCGGGAATCCCAAAAGTAGATTGTGGGTTGATAATGTGGGTTTGGGGTATTCTGAATGATTTTAGCACTGTCGTGTTGGAGCTTTTGATTACGCAAAAACGTTTCATATTTCAAGGTCGATTCTCTTCTACTCAATCGATTTCCATTAATGTCCAAAAGTTTGTTCCTTATTTTTCAAATCTACTTTTTCACCGATTAATGGGGTAATTAGGGGAAGGTTTTTATTTCTATTTAGTTGGGTGATTTTAGTAAGTGGCTCTTTCCAAGAATGTTATGACAAGGCGAATTTGGAAGAATGCACAGGAAATAACCGTTCGGCTTTTAAATCTTTTGCCGCTTGTAAAACCTGCTTGGGAAACATGTGAATATAAGGCCAAGGTCGATTGTATTGCCCGTTTTCGAGAATAGCCAAATCAATCTTACCAAATTTCTGACCGATCTTCGCGAAATGTTGGTCGTAACCGCTATCACCTCCAAGATATATTTTCATCGATTTAGTTTGCAACAAATACGAACACCAAAGTGTGTTATTTCTATTTAATCCTCGACCTGAAAAATGCCGTGCAGGAAGAATGTGCAAACTTATTTTATTATTTAGCACGATTTTATCAAACCAATCTTTCTCGAGAATTTTTGAAGGACGGTATCCCCATTTTTTAAAATGTGCACCCACCCCCAATCCGCAAATCACTTGGTTTATTTTGGGCTGGAGGTGTTTAATTGTTTTATGATCCAGATGATCATAATGATCATGAGATATAATCAAATAATCAATATCGGGGATGTCCTCCGATGTATAAATGTCAGTTCCGTCAAAGGCCTTCATCATTCCTGGTATCGGGGAGACACTTCCACTAAAAACCGGATCGATTAAAAACCGTTTTCCCTCCACTTGCATAAAATAAGAAGAATGTCCAAACCAAACCAACATCTCTTCGTCCGATGAGAGTTTCTTTAGATCAGTTTTTACAGAAGGAATTTTCTGCTCGGGAGATTTATGAGGTGTTTTCTTAAACAACATTTCTTTAAGTACCTTAAAAGAAGAAAAACCATCGGCCATTGTGGAGTAGGGCTAAGATTATGAAATTTACCGTTTTTAAAGTTTGGAGAATCCTGTTTCATATCAGCAATTTATTATAAAATCCTCAACTTATAAAATCAGGCATTTCAATTAATAAAGTCGATTTTCCCAGCTCGTCGGGTTAGATTTTTCATGAAAAACTCCTAAAACCAATACTTGTAATTTAATGACCAAATAATGAATCTGATAAGGAAAGCCTTTCAAATTAAATATTCTAATTCCCTTATATTTTACAGCAAGATTTAGAGGATAATTGGTGATATATTTCATTCCTTCTGCCAATCGTATTTTAAATTTATTTGCGAGATTTTCTACAGGAATTCTCCTATAATTATTCACAGCTTCTTCAATATCAAAAAAAGCTTCTTCTGAAATTTGCAAGTTATATTTCATTCTGTTTGTTTGAGTTTCTCCTCAACTTCTTCCCAAGTAAAAAGTGTGGTCTTACCCTTTTTGTAGCGGCTTAATCTATTGTTGAGTTCTCTTTTCTGAGCATCTGTTATTGAAGTTTCAGCTTCTTTTTTGGCTATATAATCCTCAGCAATTGATTCCATTAGTTGCAACAATTGCTTGTCCGCTGAACGCACATATTTTTGAACTTTATCTCTAAGATCCGAAGTGGTTTTCATTTTTGACTAAGGCTTTAATCAAATATACAACTTTATCGGTTTATTTTAATTGTTTACGCCAAAAAACAGGATGCAATTGTTCAGCAACGGTTAAAATACCAAAAAATTCAGATAACATCAGATTGGTTAAAATATTTCTATTATTCAGAAAGGGCTTGAACAGAAATATCCTCGTCTAATTCCTCCCAGTGAATACCTTCCCCTTTCCCGATAAAACGCCAATTATTCAATTGTTCCAAAGAAGCTTCCCTCAGTTTCTTAAACCATTCCAATGGAACTGACAGCTCACGACCATCCTCAAACTGAATGATCATTTTAGAATCGGTAAAAGATATATCCGAAGCTAAGTTGGATTTAATTATTACTGAAGCACTCATTCCATTGTTCTTTAAAAAGTTCTTGGTTTTGTACTACGAATTTCTTTTAATTTAATGGTTCTGAAAAAACAAAATTGATTTCCAATTAAGAACAAATAAACCTTTCCAAAAACTCATTACTAGCATAAATGTTATTTAGAATACTTATCGATTGCAATAATTAATTGTCAATTTCAAATAAATGTTTATTTTTAGGAATAATGACAAAATGCGTGACATAAATAAATGAGTTTTAAAGAAATAAAATTCCCTCTCACTTATTCTTATAGTTCAGATTCAAAAAACTTACCTCTAGAATTTTATTATAAAGTTTTTCCTCTGTCCACAAGAGTGGATATGTTTTTGGGGTATTTTAATTCCTACACGTTTAGCCTTTTATCTCATTCATTTGCTGAGTTTATATATAATGGTGGTAAAGTCAGGATTATTACAAACCATCATTACTCCCCTACTGATAAAGAGCAATTTTTCGAGGATCCTGAAATCTCTAATTATAGTAAAGCAAAGAACATAATAAATGACCTTAGGAAATTACAAAACACTCTAGATCAAGGAGGTCAACTTTTCTTTGATTGCTTGAAATTCCTAAAAAAGAAAGATCGTTTAAGTATTCTACCGGTGTCGTTTCAAGGAAGTTTAGCACATCGAAAAAACATGTTATTCTTCGATGGTGCAAATACCGTACTCACGCAAGGAAGTATGAATTTCACACCAAATGGTCTTATAAAAAACGGAGAAAACTTTGATGTTAGTGCTTCTTGGGGGGGCATTAAAGACCAAGCTCGGATTTCTGATTTTAG
>DATGSA010000342.1:0-6140 GCA_035303085.1 Flavobacteriaceae bacterium | reverse complement strand
CGCTACAATCCCGCTCTATGGAAAACTGGCAGATTTGTATGGTCGCAAGAAAATTCTGCTTTTCGGGATTAGTGTTTTCCTTATCGGTTCAGCGGCCTCAGGAGCTGCATGGGATATTTATGCTTTAATCGCTTTTCGTGGAGTTCAAGGAATCGGAGGAGGTGCGATAATGTCTATTGCCGCAACCATTGCCGGGGATATCTACACCATCGAAGAACGGGCCAAAATTCAAGGGTGGTTGTCCAGCGTTTGGGGGGTGTCAGGATTATTAGGACCGGTAATTGGAGGAAGCTTGGCGGAATATATCAATTGGAGATGGATTTTCTTTATCAACATTCCGCTGGGGATTATCGCCATGGTCTTAATCGCTGTGCATTTAAAAGAAAAAATTACCAGACAAAAAGCTTATATCGATTATTGGGGAGCACTCAGTATTTCAGCTTTGTTAGTCGCATTAATCATCTTTTTGTTGAATGGCGGGCAAAATTGGCCGTGGGTTTCCGTTGAAAGTCTTGTTTTACTGATTTTAGTTATCATTTTAGTTTTTGTCTCTATCTGGGTTGAACGTCGTGCAAAAGCGCCAATTTTACCAAAATGGGTGTTGACTAACCCCACATTTTTAGGCTCAAACTTAGCGGTGGTAGGATTGGGAATCACGATGATGGGGCCACAAGTTTATTTCCCAACTTTTATGCAGGCTTCTCTCGGTTTCAGCATTATTCTTTCAGGATTAATTTTAACCGCAATGAGTATTGGTTGGCCGTTATCTTCTGCACTTTCAGGTAAATTATATCTCAGAATAGGTTTTAGAAACACCGAATTGATCGGCGTGTGCTTAGTTATTCTTTCTGCTGCAGGATTTTTGCTGATTCCCTGGCCTCAGCCGATTTATTGGTTGGTGATTAATTTGATATTCCTGGGAGGAGGATTCGGTTTGATTTCTACACCAACGATGGTTGGAGTTCAGTCCGTTGTCGATTGGGATAAAAGAGGAGTAGTCACCGGAACCAACCAATTTTCAAGATATCTGGGGCAAAGTTTAGGCGCGGCTATTTTTGGCGCCGTATTTAATGCTACTTACGCAAAGGAATTAGACAAAACCGATTTGGCTGTTTCCAAAAACATGGAAAATGTATTGGAGGAATTAAAGAACCCGGAGCTTACCGCCGCTGCCAAAGAGGTAATCCAATTAGCACTTAACACAGCTACGCAACATGTTTTTTATGCGATGGTTATTTTTTCCATATTGACTTTTATTACCATTTATCTTTTAGTGCCAAAAAAATTAAAAAAATTTGACAGTAGCAACACACGCTAAACTTCTTCTTAACTTAAATTAGGCGTGGTTATTGTTGTCAATCTCCAACGAGAGAAAATCTCTCCAATTCACAAAATTTCGTATTTTACCACATCGGTTTTTATTTCATTTTATGAAGCTTTTTAGACGCTCTTTGCGAAATAGATTTTTCTTTAGCTTGATAACGCTGGTGATAGTAGCCGCTGGGTTAATTGCTATCGTGACTATTTATAAGTTCACCGATGAATCCAAACACTATCAACAAGATAAACTCAACAGGAAAGTTGCTTCAATCAAAGCCAGTATTAATTATCAAATTGAAAATACTACTTATCCTGTAAACAGCAAACACATCCCTTTGATCTTTAAAGATAAAATCTATGAGATCAGTCATATTCATAATACACGACTGGAATTCTATGACTTGGAAGGAAATCTTCTGAAATCCTCTCAAGCCACCTTTGTCAGGCCAACTGAAGAAAATCAACTATCAGATGTTGTCATCACAAATCTCAAGAATACAGCAGGAAATCATTACAGCTACCAACATACCGATGAAACCGGCCAGCGAATCATGTCTTCATACAGCTATATTACCGACACCCATTTTAAACCATTAGCAATCTTAGGTTTACCACGCATAGAAAGCGATGGATTCTTGGAAAAAGAACTCAGAGATTTCTTACTGCTATTAGCTCAAGTATATTCCCTTTTGATTATCGCTGCCGTGGTATTGTCATTTTTCTTTTCGCGATATATCACCAAATCCTTGAGTAAGGTTAGCGATAAAATATTTATGACCAGACTGGACCGAAAAAATCAGCGAATCAATATTCAAACCATTCCTTATGAAATAATCGGATTGGCCAATGCCTACAACTCCATGGTGGATGAACTGGAAGAAAGCGCTGTGAAACTCGCTACAAGTGAACGCGAACAAGCCTGGCGTGATATGGCTAAACAAGTGGCTCATGAGGTAAAAAACCCATTGACTCCCATGCGGTTGAGTTTGCAGAATTTTGAAAGAAAATTTGATCCAAAAGATCCGGAAAACAAAGAGAAGGTAAAAGAATTTAGTCGATCGATGATTGAGCAAATTGATATAATGAGTGCCGTAGCCTCAGCATTTTCAGACTTTGCCAAGATGCCCAAAGCTCAAAATGAAATTCTTAATATTCCGGAAGTAATACAAACTGCTTTACAAATATTCGATGAAAATTATATTGATTTTTCTTCTTCTGAGCCGGAAATCTTAGCTCATTTTGATCGCAATCAATTGATTCGGATTCTTACCAATTTAGTAAAAAACGCCAAACAAGCTTGTGAAAATTGCGATGACCCAACAATTGAGGTTCGTGTTGGTCAAAATGAACAATATGTAGTAATTGAAGTGGAAGATAACGGAGAAGGCATCGCAGATGAGAACAAAAATCGTATTTTTGAACCGAAGTTCACCACCAAATCTTCCGGAATGGGATTGGGGTTGGGAATTGCAAAACAAATTATTGAAAACTATAAAGGAAAAATATATTTCGAATCCATTCAAGGAGAAGGAACAAATTTTACAGTTGAAATACCTAAAATATCTTAAACTATGAATTACAATTCAATATACGTAAATACGGAAGCCGGGATTTCCACTTTGGTAATCGACAGACCAAAAAAAATGAATGCCTTAAATCGTGAAACATTAGAAGAAATTCACGAAGCTTTTCTTCATTTTGAAAAAGATGAGGATACGAAAATCATTATCCTGACCGGAAGCGGAGAAAAAGCTTTTGTAGCCGGTGCGGATATTTCTGAGTTTTCCGATTATTCGGTAAGTGAAGGAACTGATTTATCCGCTTCAGGTCAAAAGAAAGTATTTGATTTGATAGCGAATTTTAAAAAGCCTGTGATTGCTGCCGTAAATGGCTTCGCATTGGGAGGTGGTTTAGAATTAGCCATGGCCGCTCATTTCCGTATTGCTTCTGAAAATGCAAGATTGGGACTGCCGGAAACCTCTTTGGGATTAATTCCTGGATATGGAGGAACCCAGCGTTTACCCCAACTCATCGGGAAAGGTCGCGCGATGGAAATGATTATGACCGCCGGAATGATCAAGGCACAAAAAGCTTTGGACTACGGGTTGGTAAATCACGTGGTACCGCTTGAAGAATTGATGGATTTCACCGAAGAAATCGCTGAGAAAATCAAGAAAAACTCAATGGTGGCCATTGCAAAAGCCATCGACTCCATAAATGCCAACTACGACAAAACCGACAACGGATTCGAAAGAGAGATCCAAAATTTTGGAGACAGCTTCGGAACAGAAGATTTTAAAGAAGGTACCTCAGCTTTCTTGGAAAAGAGAAAAGCTGACTTTCCGGGGAAATAAGTTTTTCGTATCAAATTTAATAAAGCCGCTAATTCACTTTTGTTTTAGTGGCTTTTTTCATGTGTTATATAATTGAACTCGGTTTAACTCTTCAAGGGGTTTGAAACCCTTGAAGAGTTAAAAGGGAAAAAATCATTCATAAATCCCCACCGTCAAATTTCCGTCTTCATCCATATATGCACGGAACATTCCGGAGGTATTGAACTCCATACTGACTTGGCCATATTTATCCATTGCAATCAGTCCGCCAGAACCGCCGAGTGCGGGTTGTTTTTCATAGATGATTTTTTGGGCCGCTTCTTCAACTGTCAATCCGGAATATTCCATCAATGCGGACATATCATAAGCGACACTTCCTCGGATATAATATTCTCCTGCTCCGGTAGCGGAAACTGCACAGGTTTTATTGTTGGCATAATTTCCTGCTCCGATTATGGGCGAATCTCCTATTCTGCCGTACATTTTGTTATTTATTCCGCCGGTTGATGTTCCTGCCGCCAAATTTCCTTCCTGATCTAAGGCTACACATCCCACCGTGCCCATCTTATCGGCTTTTAGTTGCTGATCGTAATAAGCGGTTTTCGATTTTTCTTTTTGCTTGGCTGCTCTTACCGCTTTTAATCTTCGTTCTGTAATAAAATAAGTATCCGGAACAAATTCGAACCCTTGTTCTTTGGCAAATTCTTCCGCTCCAGCTCCACCCAACATCACGTGTTTCGAATTTTCCATTACAGCTATTGCTAAATCAATCGGATTTTTAATATGACTCACTCCAGCCACTGCTCCGGCATTCAGCGTTTTCCCTTCCATGATCGAAGCATCGAGCTCCGGTTTTTCACGGTGATTTAAAACAGCGCCTTTCCCTGCATTAAACAGCGGACTATCTTCTAAAATATTAATACTTGCTTGGACAGCTTCTACCGATGAACCGCCTTCTGCCAGAATATCATGTCCTTTATTGACAGCTTCTTCAAGCTTAGCCTTGTAAGCATTTTCAAGAGAATCCGACATCAACTCCCGACTCATCGCTCCTGCTCCTCCATGAATGGCAATCGCAAACTTCTGCTGCTTAACTTGTTCCGTCTCTGTTGAGTCTTCTGTGGAATCTTTTTGCGTATCAATCTCATATTGACAGCTTACCAGCAATAAACCGATAACTAATATAAAATAAAACTTGTGTGTTTTCATAGTATGAATCTTAGTTGTGAACCTGTGAACTTGTGAACCTGTGAACTTGTGAACTTGTGAACCTGTGAACCTGTGAACTTGTGAACCTATGAACTTGTTTACTTCTTCACTTGTTCACAGGTTTACTTCTTCACTCCTTCACCACCCCCTAATGCGCCTCCAACCAATTATCACCAATTCCCAATTCCACTTCCAAAGGAACCTCCAACTCAAAAGCAGATTCCATTTCGGTTTTAATCATCGATTTTAATTCTTCTAACTCCTCCTTGTGAATATCAAAAACCAACTCGTCATGCACCTGTAAGAGCATTTTGGATTTGTAATTTCCTTCTTCCAACTTTTGGTGAATAGTAATCATAGCTTTTTTGATGATATCTGCAGCGCTTCCTTGAACTGGGGCATTTACCGCATTTCTTTCCGCTCCGCTTCTTACGATATGGTTTCTGGCGTTGATGTCTTTCAGATAGCGCCTTCTGCCCATCACTGTCTGTACATAACCATGCTCTCGGGCAAAATCCTTTTGGATTTCGATATAATCACCTAATTTAGGATAGGTTTTATAGTAGGTTTTGATCAATTCATCTGCTTCTTTTCTACTTAAATCGGTTTGTTTTGCCAATCCAAAGGCAGATACACCATAGATAATTCCGAAATTAACTGTTTTGGCATTAGCCCGCTGTTCGCGAGTAACCTCATCGGGGTTTACGTCGAATAATTTCGCCGCTGTTGAAGCGTGAATATCTTCTCCCCGCTGGAAAGCTTCCATCATTCGTTCTTCTTTACTCAACGCAGCAATAATACGCAGTTCAATCTGGGAATAATCCGCTGCCAATAGCACATAATTTTCATCGCGAGGAACAAAAGCTTTTCTCACCTGCCGTCCGCGCAGAGTTCGAATCGGAATATTTTGCAAGTTTGGATTGATCGAACTCAATCTTCCCGTAGCAGCTACGGTTTGCAAATATTCGGTATGTACTCGGCCTGTTTTAGGGTGAATTTGTTTTGGTAATGCTTCGATATAAGTATTTTTCAACTTCATCAATCCGCGCCATTCCAATACATCTTTTACAATTTGGTGTTCATTTGCCAAACCGGATAAAATATCTTCAGCGGTAGAAAATTGACCGGTTTTAGTTTTTTTAGGTTTATCAACCAATTTCATTTTTCCGAAAAGCACTTCACCTAATTGCTTTGGAGAGCCGATGTTGAATTCCTCCTCGCTTATTTTAAAAATATTTTCTTCTAACTCCTCAATATCTTTATTAAGTGCTTCTGTCA
>DATGSA010000341.1:0-13377 GCA_035303085.1 Flavobacteriaceae bacterium | reverse complement strand
AAGAATGAAGTATCGTTCTTCTTATGGCCAAAATCTTTTGCAGCACTCACGCGAGGTAGCTAAACTCTCCGGTCTTATGGCAGCCGAGCTCGGTTTGAACGCGAAGATGGCTAAACGAGCCGGATTATTACACGATATAGGAAAAGTTCCGGAAACTGAAGATGAAACGCCACACGCCATATTAGGCATGAATTGGGCAGAAAGATATGGGGAAAAACCTGAGGTATGTAATGCGATTGGAGCTCACCACGATGAGATAGAGATGACCTCCCTGATTTCTCCGATTGTTCAAGTCTGTGATGGTATTAGTGGAGCCAGACCCGGAGCGAGAAGACAAGTTATGGAAACTTATATTCAAAGATTGAAAGACCTCGAAAACTTGGCTTTTGCCTTTGAAGGTGTAAACAAAGCTTATGCTATCCAAGCCGGACGGGAGTTAAGAGTTATTGTAGATAGTTCATCGGTAAGCGATGAGCAAGCGTCTAAGTTGTCTTTCCAAATTTCTCATAAAATAGAAAGTGAAATGACTTATCCCGGACAGGTGAAAGTGACCGTGATTCGGGAACATAGAGCCGTACAAGTAGCCAGGTAGTTTTTAAATATAAATATATCAGAAAAGACAATTGCTTATCGTGGAATTGTCTTTTCTGCTATTATAATATCTTGATATAAAAACACCTGCTTATTTTTTCTTTTTTTTATCAGTTCGAATAAGTAAAGCTACGATAGCACTGATGAAAATTCCGAAAGAAAAACTGGTAAATACTCCTTGAAAAATAAAAGATTTCATATTGAAAATTTGCTCAGCATCTTCTTGACTCATAGGATAACTTTCTTTTTGAGTTTGATAGGCGATCATATTGTCAAAATAATGGGGGGAGATATAATTATAATTGAAGTACTCAATTAATGGAGATAATATTGCGATAAAAATAGAAATAAGCATTCCTGAAACAAAAGCTTGCTTCCAAGTTATTTTGCCATTGTAATCATACTTGCGTTTCTCTTTTAGCGCATAATAATACATGACAAAAAAGAGGATAATTAGGACTATAAAATGATTTTGAAACTGGCTGCCAATATATTTATCATGCCAACCTAAAAAGCTGTGTTCGATAAACATCCATATAGCGGTGATTAAGCTAAAGAGAATTGCCCAACGCAATTCAATTCTAAGATTTTTCATAAGGTAAACTTTATTCTACGGTCCTAAATTAAAAAAATCCCAAATGATATACATCCGGGATTTTGGAAATTATAAAATTTGATCAAGTAAAGAGCTGTATTAATCATCGCGCATTAATACCCAGTCGCCTTTTTCAATCATCGGGATGGCTTGTTTGTATTTCAAGGTTTTACTTTGCCCGTTTCTTACGTGCTTAATAGTAACCCTTTCGTTTCGACCGATCTTTGGCCTTTCGCGAACGACAGTTTCTACCGGTTGTGGAGCGCTTTGTTGATCACTCATCCCTTGTCGTTGACTTGCACGCTCATCCATATTTGGAATTTCGTCCTTTTGAGCCTTTAACTTTTCTCTGGGTTTAGCAGCAGCTTCAGCTTCTCGAATCTCCTCTTCACTACGCTGGGGAATTTCCCCTTTAAATAGGAAAGAAATCACTTCCTTATTGACATTGTCAAGCATCTCTTTAAACAACTCAAATGCTTCAAATTTATAAATCAGTAAAGGATCTTTTTGCTCATGAACAGCCAATTGTACACTCTGCTTTAAATCATCCATCTTGCGCAAATGCGTCTTCCAAGAATCATCGATAATAGCAAGTGTAATATTCTTTTCAAAATCGGTAATTAATTGTTTTCCTTCTGTTTCGTATGCCTTCTCAAGATTGGTAACAACCTGTAAAGTTTTGGTGCCATCTGAAAAAGGAACTGCAATCCGTTCATAGTTGTTTTCAGGATCTTCATAAACCTTTTTTATAACCGGGAAAGCAAGTTCTGCACTGCGCTGCATACGTTCCTGAAAGTTATCATAAGCGGCTTTATAAACTATTCCGGATAGTTTTAAATTACTTAAATTTTTAAATTCTTCTTCCGAAACCGGAGAATCCATAGAAAAGTAACGATGCATTTCAAATTCGAAGTTTTTAAAATCATTGCTCAACTTGTTGGTTTCGCAAATAGATTCCGCCAAATCAAAAATCATATTGGCAATATCTACACTTAAGCGTTCCCCGAATAAAGCGTGATGACGACGTTTGTAAATTACTTCTCGCTGAGCATTCATCACATCATCATATTCCAGCAATCTTTTTCGAACCCCAAAGTTGTTTTCTTCCACCTTTTTTTGTGCTCTTTCAATAGATCGAGAAATCATTTTGTGCTGAATCACTTCACCTTCTTCAAGCCCCATACGGTCCATTAATTTGGCGATTTTTTCACTTCCAAATAACCGCATCAAATTGTCTTCCAAAGAAACATAGAATAAAGAGCTTCCCGGATCTCCTTGACGACCGGCACGACCTCTTAACTGTCGGTCAACACGTCTGGAGTCATGACGTTCAGTTCCGATAATGGCAAGTCCGCCGGCTTCTTTGGTTTCAGGGGTCAACTTGATATCGGTACCTCTTCCCGCCATGTTGGTCGCAATAGTTACCGTCCCTGAAGTACCGGCTTCTGCAACAATTTCTGCTTCCCTTTTATGTCGCTTCGCATTTAAAACGTTGTGTTTGATTTTTCTCATACTCAAGGTACGGCTAAGTAATTCCGAAATCTCAACTGATGTCGTACCGATCAAAACCGGACGACCAGCTTCGGTTAATTCTACTACATGGTCAATAACTGCATTGTATTTCTCACGTTTGGTCTTATAGACTAAATCTTCTTGGTCATCACGTGCAACAGGTCTATTGGTAGGGATTTCTACCACGTCTAATTCATAAATTTCCCAGAACTCTCCGGCTTCGGTGACGGCAGTACCGGTCATCCCAGCAAGTTTTCTGTACATTCTGAAATAATTTTGAAGGGTAACAGTTGCAAAAGTTTGGGTAGCATCTTCAATTTTTACATTTTCCTTTGCTTCAATAGCTTGGTGTAAACCATCACTGTATCGACGTCCCTCCATTACACGACCGGTTTGTTCATCGACAATCATTACTTTATTGTCAATCACAACATATTCATCATCTTTTTCAAAAAGCGTATAAGCTTTAAGCAGCTGATTAAGCGTATGAATACGTTCACTTTTTATGCCGAAATCTTTATATAGTTCTTCCTTTTTTATCGCTTCTTCTTCAGGGGGGAGGTTTTGTTTCTCTATCTTAGAGATTTCCGTTCCCATTTCAGGCATAATAAAGAAATCGGGATCTCCTTCAGTTTTTGATAAAAACTCTACTCCTTTGTCGGTTAAATCAATTTGGTTATTCTTCTCTTCGATAACAAAATATAAATCCTCATCTACTTTGTGCATCTCTCGGTTATTATCCTGCATGTAATGATTTTCCGTCTTTTGCAGGATTTGCCGAATACCTTCTTGACTTAAATATTTTATTAATGGTTTGTTTTTAGGCAAACCGCGATAAACTCTTAAAAGCAAAAATCCACCTTCTTTTTCATCCCCTTCGGCAATCAGTTTTTTAGCTTTTGCCAAAACTTTGGTTAGATGTTTTCTTTGTACTTCTACGATTTTTGAGATTTGAGGTTTGAGTTCTTCAAATTCGTGAACATCGCCTTTAGGAACAGGTCCGGAAATAATGAGTGGAGTTCGGGCGTCATCAATTAACACAGAGTCAATCTCATCCACAATGGCATAGTGATGTGGTCGCTGCACTAAATCATCAGGAGAATGCGCCATATTGTCACGCAAATAATCAAAACCAAACTCATTGTTGGTTCCATAAGTGACATCGGCATTATAAGCAGCCCGTCGAGCAGCTGAATTGGGCTGGTGCCTATCAATACAATCTACCGTCATGCCGTGAAACTCAAATAAAGGAGCCATCCAAGTACTATCCCTTTTGGCCAAGTAGTCGTTTACCGTTACCAAATGTACTCCTCTTCCGGTCAAAGCATTGAGATACAATGGTAGGGTTGCTACCAATGTTTTTCCTTCTCCAGTCTGCATTTCGGCAATTTTACCCTCGTGCATCACAACTCCTCCAATGAGCTGTACATCGTAATGAATCATATCCCAACGAATTTCTTTTCCGGCAGCATCCCAGGAGTTTGACCAAATGGCTTTTTCTCCGTCTAGGGTAACATAATCCTTCTCTCCTGAAAAAAGACGATCAGTTTCTGTTGCGGTTACCTCTAAAGTTTCGTTGTGGAAAAAGCGTTTAGCAGTTTCTTTAACAACAGCAAATGCTTCCGGTAGAATTTGATCTAAAATCTCAGAGGTTTTTTCATAACTCCGATCCTTTAAAGCATCTATTTCAGCGTAAATCTCTTCTTTTCTGTCAATGTCTTCTGAAGCTTCGGCTTCCTTTGTTAAATCTTGTATTTCATCCTCAATCCCTGCCGTGCCTTGCTTAATTTGAGCTTTAAAATCTATTGTTTTCTGACGTAGTTCATCCAAACTTAATTTCTCCAACTCCAATTCAGCTTCTTTAATCTTATCGACAATAGGCTGTACTCTTTTTACGTCCTTTTCAGATTTGTCTCCTACAAATATTTTTAGGACAGAATTTAGTATGCTCATATTTTATTCTTGTTATCGTTAAAGCTATTTTAGCAAATATCCTGCCTTTGTCATATTGACAGATATTTAAACTATTCTCTTGAATATAAAGCTTTTGATGTTTAATTCAAAATTGTTTGATTAATATCCAAATGTACGCAAAAAAAAAGCCTCTCAAGGAGACTTTTTTATTCATTTAAGGGATTATAAAATACTTCGATTTGGAGTCTTAGTACTCATCCTCGTTCCATAGATAGTCTTCATCAGTGGGATAATCCGGCCAAATTTCCTGTATAGAATCATAAGAGTCTCCTTCATCTTCAATATCCTGTAAGTTTTCTACAACCTCAAGCGGGGCTCCGGTTCGAATGGCATAATCAATTAATTCATCCTTTGTCGCTGGCCAAGGAGCGTCACTTAAATAAGAAGCCAATTCTAAAGTCCAATACATATTATTTCTAAGATTTTAATTTTTGCAACTATAACAATATTTAATGAATAAAAAAAACTCTTAGGCGATATTCTTCAAGTTTAATTTTCGAAAATTATGATGGTGCTCTTTTATGCAGGTTGGTAAATTGAAAACAACTGACGGTTCTAATCAATCTAAACCAATTTATTTTTGACTTAAATCTTGCGAAATGCTTATAATGAAACACTGAAATTTGTATATTTGATATAAAACAGGAAAGCTATGATAACTAAAGTCAATATATTACGTGAGCGTTTTTCCAAAACCCGTCAGCACAGTGAGCAGATTTGTGAGCCCTTAGAAATAGAAGATTTTGTAGTACAACCCATAGATTTTGCTTCTCCACCAAAATGGCATTTGGCGCATACTACCTGGTTTTTTGAGGAATTTGTGCTTAAAAATAACAAAGAAAATTATAAGTTGTTTGATGACAATTTCGCCTATCTTTTTAATAGTTATTATGAAAGTGTAGGGGATCACTGGATGCGAACTGATCGAGGAAATCTCTCCAGACCTTCCGTAAGCAAGATCAAAGAATACCGACATCATGTTACCAAAGCGATGGAAGAATTTATGCAGGAAGAAATTTCTACTGAATTACAGGAAATCATAGAAATAGGAATCAATCACGAGCAACAACATCAAGAGCTTTTATTAACCGATATCAAATATATATTGGGAAATAATCCGCTGTTTCCAATCTATGACGAAAAATTTGAGGAAAATCCGGTTCAAAATTTTAAAACTGAATGGATTGATTTTGAAGAAGGAATTTATGAAATTGGATTATCACCGAAGAGTGAAGGGTTTAGATATGATAATGAAATGGGTAAACATAAAGTTTATCTCAATGATTTCTCTATCGCAAATAAATTGGCAACCAATAGGGAATATTTAGAGTTTATGGAAGACGGCGGTTATGAGCAAGTCTTATTATGGCATTCTGATGCTTGGGCATGGCTTGAAGAAACACAAATTAAATCGCCTTTATATTGGTATAAAATAAAGGATGAATGGTATCAATATACACTTGCCGGATTAGAAAAATTAAATTTGGAAGCTCCATTGTCGCATATCTCTTTTTATGAAGCTTTTGCTTTTGCACAGTGGAAAGGAATGCGATTGCCAACGGAAGCCGAGTGGGAAATAACACAAGACAAATTTGAGTGGGGAACGAGATGGGAGTACACTGGAAGTGCTTATCTGCCTTATCCAAATTATCAAAAACCCAAGGGGTCTATCGGAGAATATAACGGGAAGTTTATGGTAAATCAAAAAGTGGTGAGAGGGGCTTCAGTAGCAACATCCGAAGGACATTCCAGGCCTACTTATCGCAACTTTTTTCATCCGGATATGCGCTGGCAATTCTTTGGGATTCGCCTGGTGAAATAAAACCTGAAATCCATTTTAGTTAAACTCGTTTTTCAATTATCCAATTTTCAAAATGGTTTTGCTCTTAAAATTAGCAAAATCATTTGTTTTTGAGAATCTTGAAACCAATCTGTAGTTGAATAATTAATTAGTTTTAGCATATGAAAGAAAAAGCTTTATCCCAACCCTCACAAAAATTTATTGCGGACGTGCGAAAAGGACTGACTTCTTTTCCTAAGTTTTTATCTTCCAAATATATATATGATAAAAAAGGCGACAAGCTTTTTCAGGATATCATGAATATGCCGGAATATTATTTAACCGATTGCGAGTTTAATATTCTTGAAAAACACAAGGAAATAATTGCGCAGTATTTTGCCGCTGATAATGGATTCGATTTGATTGAATTAGGAGCTGGGGATGGTAAAAAAACTAAAATTCTGTTGAAGTATTTATCTAAAAATGACTTTGAGTTTGATTATCTGCCGATTGATATCAGCCAAAATAGTTTAGATCAGTTAGAGAAATCCATCGGTCAAATTTTGCCCAAAGTAAAGATAAAAACACTTCAGGGGATGTATTTTGCTGTTTTGGATAAACTCGCCGAGTATAATAAGCGAAAAAAAGTGATTATGGTTTTGGGTTCCAATATTGGAAACTTACGCCATAAAAAAGCTATTGAGTTTTTACAGAATATCAGAAACTCAATGGGCTCATCTGATTTGTTGTTTATGGGATTTGATCAAAAAAAACATCCGCAAATTATATTGGATGCCTACAATGATAAAACGGGCATAACAAGTGCTTTTAACAAAAATATTTTAGTGCGAATCAATAGGGAAATGAACGCGGATTTTGACACTGATCAATTTATACATTGGGAAGTTTACAATCCTGAAACCGGAACCGCTAAGAGTTATTTAGTTAGTAAGATTGCCCAAGAGGTAAATATTAGAGATTTGGACTTAATTGTAAGTTTCAAAAAATGGGAATCTATCCATGTTGAAATCTCTCAGAAATATGATGATCAGACGGTTGAATGGCTGGCAGGGGAAGCAGGCTTGACAATAAAAGAAGTATTTGCCGACGATAAAAATTATTATAAAAACTATATTTTTGAACCAAAGGATTCCTAACGCCACAATAAACTTCCATCGCCATAACTTAAAAACCGAAAATTATTGTCCAAGGCATAATCATAAATCTTCTTCCAATCCTCACCGACGAATGCGGAAATCATCAAGAGTAGAGTAGAGGAAGGCTGGTGGAAATTAGTGATTAATCCATCTAATAATCTGAATTCATATCCCGGAACTATAATCAACTTTGTTTGAGTGATGAGGGTTTGTAAATTGTTGGTTACGTAATAATCAATTAAAGCATTAATCGCTTGGAGTCCGGTAAAGTTAGATTCTTCTTGATAAGGGTACCATTGCGAGACAGCGATTTTTTGATCGATTTGCCATTGTTTTTTTAGGATTTGAACGCCAATCCAATATAGACTTTCCAGCGTTCTGGCGGAAGTGGTACCAATTCCGATAATTTTGTTTTCTGTTTGAAGTTGTTGTGCTATTTTTTCCAAACTCCCCAGAGAAATCTCAATCCATTCCGCGTGCATTTCATGACCAGCTATAGTTTTAGATTTGACCGGCATAAAAGTTCCCGCACTTACATGAAGCGTCAATTCTCCCAAGTCGATATTCTTGGAGGGTAACTGATTGAGAATTTCTGACGTAAAATGTAAAGCAGCGGTAGGAGCAGCAACACTCCCTTCAGATTTGGCAAATATGGTTTGGTAGCGCTCCTCATCTGATTCTTTAGCTTTTCTTTTTAAATAAGGTGGAATCGGAATCTTTCCGGCGTGTTCTAAAAATTCGGAGAAACTGATCTGCTCATTATTACCGGTTTCCCATTTAAAATGAATATTAAAACTTTGCCCTTCACGACTGACTTTTCGTGCTTCAGCTTTAATAGTTTTTTCCCCGGAGGTGGTGGAGTAGTTTACCTTTAATTCCAAAGGCGAATCATCCTTCCATTTGGATGCACCGCGCAGTATACAGTTCCAATACACTTCGTTTTTCTGCATCATAGCAGTGGTGATGTCAAGATAACGTGAATCGGGTTCTAAACAAAATATCTCAATTTTCCCCCCGGTTGATTTTCGAAAATGCAAACGTGCATGAACTACCTTAGCCTGATTCAATAAAAGAAGCGCATTTTCAGGTAGATGCGTAGAAACTTTACGGAAAACATCCGCTTCAATCCGTCCGCCTTTATATATCAATAACTTCGATTGATCTCTTTTCTCTAAAGGAAAACGTGCGATGCGTTCATCGGGTAATTCGTACTGAAAATCCTCAATTTTAATTGCTGCAGGATTTATATTCGTTTTTGGCATTCGTAATGGTTTAAAACTATTCATCTTCAAAATAGATGGCAAAATTACATAATTCTCAGTTGAAAGTTTGCGGGGGAGCTTAAAAAAGAAAAAGGTAACACATGGATGAAATATTATATTTTCCGACAAATTGATTGGCGACTTTTATTGGTTTTTCTAATATTTTAATCAGACTAAACAGAGCGGTTTATTAGAAAAACAAAAAGAATTTATTTGTAATTGAACTTTTAATGGGTAACATTAAAAATAACCTCTATTTAAAAAAAATAAAATAAAATGAACGAGGTTACAGATTCTAATAATCGCCTTAAAAAATAAATTAAAGAATTAGCAATAGATGCTTGGGAACACCGAAAGAGCGTTATGGTTGCAATTTTAATCATCGCAACGTGCATTTGGATGATAGATTGGAGTGCTTGGCTTCCTTATCTGATGTTTGGGGATTTTAGGTGTCGTCTTGAATTTTTGGATAGTTATGACGTTAATATTATCGCCAATTATTATTTTGGTTAATTGGATTCAAAATAGTTTTTTCAATAGATAATCATTACAAAGAACTCAAACTTATCAAATACAAAAAAAGAAGAATTACAATTTGATCTATTCAACTCAACAGAGTATTTTAGAAGAAGATAAGCATAAGAATCAACGATTTTATTCAACTAAAAACCCGAAAACCGACAATCACCGCACCTCCTGAAATAAGGTACAATGGAAAGATAGTAAAATACTCAATCACAGTTATATAAAGTTTAAGCTTTACACCACTTGAACAAACAAGATTAATTCAACACTTAATCACCGAAAGAACTACCAAGACTAAATCAGCAATCATTTGGTAGTCCCACCAGGAATCGAACCTGGATCTAAAGTTTAGGAAACTCTTATTCTATCCGTTGAACTATGGGACCTCAGTAAAGTTAATTACGAATGATCTGTGGTTTTGCGGGGTAAAAATAATGTTTTTTAAAAAGAATTGAGAATCTCAGCGGTTTTTTTAAACTGTCATTTTCTTTGGCAAAGCAGAATCTCAACATTTTCTCATCGCGGTTGTCTTTTTGAAACGCGGAAACGGGAATACAAGCCAATTTCTTCTCTTTAATAAGTCGAACCGTAAAATCCGTATCCTTTTTATCGCTGATTTTTCGATAGGAAACGGTTTGAAAATAAGTGCCTTCTGGCGGCGTAAAAACCAATTTAGAATCTTTGATGGCATCTAAGAAAATATCTCGGTTCTCTTGATAAAATTCAGGTAACTTCAAGTAATGTATCAGCTCTTTTAGGTACTCATAAAGTCCATATTGAAAAGGTTGGTTGACAGAGAATGCATTGAATTGAAGTGCTTTTTGAAACTCTTTCATCAAAACTTCAGAAGCCATTGCGTATTTTAATTTCCAACCGGTTACGTGAAATGTTTTTCCAAATGAATATACAATTATGGCTCGCTTAGCAAGTTCAGGATACAAGACCACACTTTGATGTTGTTGTTCATCAAAAGTAATATGTCCATAAACTTCATCGCTTAAAATTAGTATGTCGGTATCTTTAACCAAATCGGCTAATACTTTCATATCCTTTTCTTTTAGCACGGTTATACTTGGATTCAGAGTGTTGATAAGGATCATTTTGGTTTTAGAAGTGATTTTCTCCTTGACTTCCTGTCAGTTGATTATGTAATCAGGAGCTTTCATTTCTATGTTCATCGGTTTCGCACCTTGTAGTTCAATGGCAGGTTGATAACAATCATAAGCCGGTTTAAAAACAATAACTTATCATCTTTTTTTGATAAAAGTGGAAATTGCGGTAAAAATAGTCTGTGTTGCCCCGGCTGTTATGGTGATTTCTGTTTTGGGATTATAATTATACCCATATAAATTTCCGGTTTTAGCACAAAGTATTTTTCGCAAGGGTATAATACCGGTTATCGGTGAATATTGATGGTGGTTTTTATGAAAAGCTTGGCTGATTAATTCAATTCGTTCGGAATCTGGAAAAAAAATCGGAAAATCCTTGTGTTAAGTTGATAGCTTGGAGTTGATGCGCCATTTTACTGATGATAATAAAAATGGAAGAGCCCACTTGCGGCAGTTATGAAGTGTGTTGCATTAATAAATGAAGTTTTAGTTGAATGAAAAACAGTTATTATTCAAGGGTGAATATTTAAAGAGACGCTCAAGGTTGAGTGTTTATTTCTATTTAAAAGAACAGAGTTTTATCGGGGTGTTTTTTGCGATAAGCGATGGCAGTAACACTATACTTAATGTATTGATATTGAATATGAATCACAATATATAAATATTTAAATCAACAGCTCAATGAAATGGAAATTCCTAAGGGTCTAATATCCAATAAAAACTGTATTTTTGGCGATCTAAATTGAAATTTTATGTCCTTAAAAAAAGCCGGACTTCTTATTGTCATTATTCTGCTTGTTGATCAAATCAGTAAAATCTATATCAAAACCAACTTTATGTTGGGCGAACAGGTAATAGTTTTTGATTGGTTTCGCATTCTTTTTGTGGAGAATGAAGGAATGGCCTGGGGCGCAAAAATCCCTGGCAGTTATGGAAAACTCTTTTTGACTTTATTTCGGTTGGTAGCTATAGTGGGAATCGGTTACTGGTTGTATGATACTGTTAGAAAAAAAGCACCCGCCAAATTGGTGGTAAGCATTGCCTTGATTTTTGCCGGGGCTTTGGGAAATATCATCGACTCTGTTTTTTATGGCGTTCTTTTCAATAGCAGTCGCGGGCAAGTTGCTTCCTTATTTCCTGCGGAAGGAGGATATGGAACTTTATTGCACGGAAAAGTTGTAGATATGCTTTATTTCCCTCTGTGGAAAGGATATTTACCCGATTGGATTCCGATCTGGGGAGGGAAATATTTTACGTTTTTTGAACCGGTGTTTAATATTGCTGATTCTTCTATTACTATCGGATTCGTGATGATGATTTTATTCAACCGACAAGTGTTTAAAAAAGAAGATCAGAAGCCGGAAGTCAAACCTCAAACTTAAAACGTGTAAATTTTTTCAGGAGTAATACAATAGTCCAAAGGAATATCATTTTGATGACTAAAAAATCCTTGCTTTTCTACTTCAAAAAAAGACAGACCAACTTTTATGGTCGAAGGTTTACAAGCCGCGAGGAACCGATCATAAAATCCCTTTCCGTAACCAATTCGATGGCCGTGCTTATCAAAAGCTAAAAGCGGAACAAAAACAACATCAATTTTGGTTTCGGGAACAGTTATTCCATCAACGGGCTCCGGAATTCCCCATTTATTAATTTTTATTTTAGTGTTATCTGTAAGTAAGTAATGAGTCATTTCATAAGTGGAAAAATTGCTTTTAGAGATGACGATATCCTTATCTTTACCTTGTAAAATGTTTAATAGGTAGTGAGTGTCCACCTCTTTCTTATCTTCAATACTCAAAAACAGCGAGTAGACAGAAGCTTTCCAAATGGGAAGTTTCAAAGATTGATTGGCTATATCCATACTTTTTTGCTCAACTTCTTTAGAGCTTAAATTCATACGTTTTTCCTTGTAAATCTTCCTGAGTTTCATTTTTGGCATGATCTAAGTTTTTTGTAATGTTAAATAGTGCATCTCCTTCAAAAACAATAGGACTCAGATTGGCGTTAATGATAAATCCGTCATGAGGAGATTTTATTTTTCTTAAAAAACTGCCATAAGGATCTGTTATAGAAGCCAGGTGAGTGCCTTTTTCGGCATATTGTCCTACTGCGATTTTTTTGTGAAACATTCCGCTGTAACTTGCCCGAATCCATCTGGTTTTTTTGATGAAAATTGTTTTGGTGACAGGGTTTTTTATAGCGAACTTTTGTTTCAACATTCCTAAATTTTTTAATACCCTTAATATTCCGATTACGCCTTCTTGTGCAACTTCTTTGTTGATGTTTCCCGACATTCCGCCTTCAAATATTAAATAGGGGATTTCTTTTTTTACGCAGATTGATCGTAAGGATTTAGGCAAAGCTTTTGAATATAATGTGAAAGGAGCATTGAAGGTTTTAGCAAGTTTTAAACTTTTCTCACAGCCTTTGGTTAAGCGTATTTGTGCAGCATTAAATCGCTTTGCTCCTCCGGAATGGAAATCGAGACATACATCTGCTATGGGCAGTATTTCATGGGTGAATTGATAGGCAAATCGACTGGCTAAAGAACCTCTTTTAAAACCGGGAAATGAACGATTGAGATCCCTGCCATCCGGAAAATAGCGCTCCATATTTAAAAAACCGTGGATATTGATAATCGGAATACAAATAATAGTGCCTTTCTTAGGCTGGTTCATTTTGCGAGAAATAAATTTTCTTATTATCTCTACACCATTGATTTCATCTCCGTGAATACCCGCAGTGATAAGAACAGTAGAACCGCGTTTTTTAGCTCGAGCCACAATAACAGGAATATTGAGCTCAGTGTTGGTGTATAGCGTAGATGCTATAAAATTAATATTTTTCCTTTCTCCCGGAAGAATAGTTT
>DATGSA010000340.1:0-8703 GCA_035303085.1 Flavobacteriaceae bacterium | reverse complement strand
GACGATAATAAATGGAATTTGGTTACCGGGCCCAAAAAAGAAATTTATGAGCTGGCCAGAAAAGCTTATTGTGTGGTACAAGAAGATGGTGATGGTGGAGAATACGATATGATTCACACCGAAAATTTTGTCTTAATCGACAAGAAAAAACGCATCCGTGGATTCTATGACGGAACAAATGAGGAAGAAGTCGAGCAACTTTTGGAGGACATCAAAACATTAAAGGAGATTGAAAGACTGATTGAGGAGGAAGAGTCGAAGTCGTAGACAAACATTGTCGTTTTATTTAATATTGCCTTGAAATAGAATTTTGAGGGTTGAGGCGCTCGAAACCCGGTTTAAGAAGCTTTAAAGCTTTTGATTATAATTTAAACTGGTTATTCTAATTGAAACATCTTATTTTCCACAGGTTGTCATTCAGACAGGGAAAAGGATGGATAACGGTTCGTTAAAAGAAGGCAACTCAGAAAGAAAGCAAATCCACATTCCAAACCCATTTTGCTGAAATGTTTTTCCCCAACCCTCCGCCCAGGCGGACAAGTAACGGGAGCCATTTCAGCAAAATTCAATTTTTTTCAGAAAGTAGTTTCCCTTGCCTCCCTTTACCGTGTGCGCCTTAGGAGGAGGGACGGGGAAAGCAAGGGAAACGGCACTTTGATAATATAACTTTAAGTGAGAGCAAGAACAAAAAGAACAATTGAGTTTTCTACATTCGAAATAATTTGGAACCTCTGAAATATGAATTTGAAATTAAACATCAGCGCCCAATTAAACTGTAGCTAAGTCCTTCTAAATAACAAGTTATTATAAAGAAGACATTTAGCTCCCTTCCTTTGAGATAGGGTCGGGGGGGGTTGGGGAAGGTGTCATGAATAGAAGCGTCAATTGCCTTTAAAAACAAACTAAAACACTTGAGAAAATAATATTTCCTTATCTTTGCAAAAATTATTTCTCTAACTTAAAACACGTATAGCATGCAACTGTACAACAAATTAAGTGCTGAGGAGAGAGCTGCGCTTTTAGATGAAGCCAAACAGAAACGTCTGACTCTTTCCTTTTATAAGTACGCCAAAATCGGCAATCCCGAACTTTTTAGAAATCACCTGTTTGTCGCTTGGGACGAAATGGAAGTCTTGGGTAGAATCTATGTCGCCCACGAGGGAATTAATGCTCAACTTTCAGTGCCTCAAGAACACTTTGAGGAGTTCAAATCTTTTTTGGATGGAATTTATTTCCTTAAAAATGTTCACCTGAATATTGCGATCGAACACGACCTCAAATCCTTCTTAAAATTAAAAGTGAAAGTGCGTCCAAAAATTGTAGCTGATGGTTTAGATGATGCTACTTTTGATGTTACTAAAAGAGGAAAACACGTCGATGCGAGGGAATTTAATGAGCTGCTCAATAATCCGGATACTATTTGTATCGATATGCGCAACCATTATGAAAGTGAAATCGGTCATTTCAAGGGAGCGATCACTCCTGATGTAGATACTTTTCGGGAATCGCTTCCTATTATCGAAAATGATTTAAGAGAGCATAAAGAAGATAAAAACCTGTTGATGTATTGCACAGGCGGAATTCGTTGTGAAAAAGCAAGTGCTTATTTTAAACATAAGGGGTTTAAAAATGTCTTTCAGATGAAAGGCGGGATTATTGAATATGCAAGGCAAGCTGAAGCCGACGGAATACCAAATAAGTTCAGAGGAAAAAATTTTGTGTTTGATAATCGTTTAGGTGAACGGATTTCCGAGGAGATTATCGCCAAATGTCACCAATGTGGAAAACCTTGTGACACGCATACCAATTGTCTGAATGATGCATGTCACTTGTTGTTTATTCAGTGTGAAGAATGTGCGGAAAAAATGGAGGGTTGTTGCTCCGCTGATTGTAAAACGATTTACAATTTACCGGAAGAAGAACAGCGACTTTTGAGAAAAGGTAAAAGGGCTGGCAATAAGAAATTCAAAAAAGGAAGATCTTCTGCTTTGGCATATATGAGCTGTTCGATGGAAATGGAGGAACATTAAGTTATCCTGTTTTTTTTGATTATAAGTGTTTATTGAATTAAATAGGAGCCGAGGATTGAGGCGCTCGAAACGGCTTTCAAATGATGTTGTATTTCACCGAAACTATAATCCGAGGGTTGAGGCTCTCGAAACCCGGTTTCTGGGAGATTTCCTTTTCACCAAAACGGACAACGCTATTTAGCTCACGAAACTCGAAGCCCACAACCTGCAACCTGATTTGTCAAGCTTTGCGCTCACTTTTTATTTAAAAAACCTTTAAATAGAAAAACAGTCTTAAGCAAGCGCGGATAATTTAATATCTTTACAGTTTTCAAACAGTTATTAATAAACAATAAGCCTTTGCGCCGGTGAGTTTTTGAAGTATGGCGATAAGCGTTTATTTTTAGATATATAAAATTATGGGATGTGAAGGTTGTAGTAATGGAAGCGCAGGCGGTTCCGGCGCGACCAGAGGGGGTTGTGTGAGCTGTCAAAGTCGGTTTGCCGTCTTTGATTGGCTTTCAAATATGGAGTTGCCACAAGGACAAGAAAAGTTTGATGGAGTAGAAGTTCGTTTTAAAAATGGAAGGAAAGAGTTTTTTCGAGATACCAGAGAGTTGTTTTTGAAGATTGGAGATGTGGTGGCGACCGAAGCTTCTTCCGGACATGACATTGGAGTTGTATCGCTCACAGGGGAATTAGTGAGGGTTCAGATGCGCAAAAAAAATGTAGATCCGTATGCCAATATTCCTAAAGTATATCGACGCGCCTCCCAAAGAGATATCGATGTTTGGCAAGAAGCCCGAAAACGAGAGCACGATATTATGTTGCGTGCCCGTAAAATCGCCAAAGCGATGGGATTGCAAATGAAAATCAGCGATGTGGAATTTCAAGGAGATGCAACTAAAGCTACTTTTTATTATACTGCAGATAGCCGAATCGACTTTAGAGAACTTATCAAAAAGTTTGCCCGTGAATTTAGAACGCGAATAGAAATGAGACAGATAGGCATGCGTCAAGAAGCGGCGCGACTTGGAGGGATTGGCGTATGTGGCCGCGAATTATGTTGCTCTTCTTGGATGAAAGATTTCAGGTCGGTTTCCACCAAAGCGGCGCGATATCAACAATTGTCTTTAAATCCGCAAAAGCTTGCCGGACAATGTGGAAAGCTAAAATGTTGTTTAAATTTTGAATTGGATTCTTATTTAGATGCTTTAAAAGATTTCCCGCGTAAAGAAACCAAGCTAAATACGAAAAAGGGCAAGGCAACTTGTCAAAAGATGGATATTTTCAGAGGTCGAATGTGGTATGCTTATGTAAAAGATTCGATGAACTGGCATCCTTTAACGACCGAACAGGTAAAGGAAATCATAGCTGCTGATAAAGCAGGTAAACCGGTGGATAGCTTAGAACAGTTTTCTTATCTTATCGCAGATAAAAAGGACCATAAAAAAACCTACGAAAACGTTGTTGGTCAAGATAGTTTAACGCGTTTTGATCAACCAAAAAAAAATAGGAGAAAAAAACGAAAGAAAAGAAAGCGAAAACAACGGCGTAAAAATGATTAGATTTTTGTGTTTTACTATTTTGATAGTAGGTGTTTTAACGAGTTGTGATAAGAATAGAGTTTATGACAATTACAAGTCACTTCCTGGATATTGGGACCAAGATTCTATCATTTCTTTTAAGGTGAACGATCTGGATAGTCTTCAAACGTATGATTTGTTTATAAACCTTCGCAATACCAATGATTATGAATACAGCAATATTTACCTTATTACCGAGATGAGTTTTCCTTATGGCAAAGTTGTTGAAGATACTTTGGAATATGAAATGGCTTATCCCGATGGGGAGTGGATGGGGGTTGGTATTGGCGAAGTGAAAACCTCTAAACTTTGGTATAAGAAAGGAGTGCGTTTTAATGAACCTGGCACCTATGAATTTAAGATACGTCAAGCGATGCGGAAAAATAATCATCGAGAAGGGATAGAGAAATTAAAAGGAATAACAGAAGTAGGGCTCAGAATTGAAAAGCCGGAATAATTTTATTTAAAAAAAAAGTGAGTAAAACAAAAAATAAGAAGAATCAGAAAAAACCAAAAAAAAGAATTTCTAAAGGAAAATGGATTTTCTTTTTTTGGGTGGTTTATTTAGTGGGAGTTATTGGGGTGATATTGATATTCTTTTTGGCTGATAAAGGGGTGTTCGGAGTAATGCCCAGCTTTGAACAGTTAGAAAATCCGGAAACCAATTTAGCGACTGAAGTTATTTCGGCAGACGGGGAAACCATCGGGAAATATTATCAGGAAAACAGAACCCCTGTTGATTACAGCGAGCTTTCAGAATACTCGATAAGATCTTTAATTGCCACTGAAGATATCCGTTATCGCAACCACTCCGGAATAGATCCAAAAAGTACAATTAGAGCTTTTGTTTACTTGGGCAAAAGAGGAGGAGCCAGTACTATTTCTCAGCAGTTAGCTAAACAATTATTCCACGGAGAAGGATCGAGAAATCCGGTTAAACGAGTGTTGCAAAAAATAAAAGAGTGGATTATTGCGGTACGTTTGGAGAAAAACTACACCAAAAATGAAATCATTGCCATGTATTATAATATCTACTCCTTTAGTAACAATGCGGACGGAATTAGATCGGCGGCACGTATTTATTTTGGAAAAGAACCCGATGAATTAGATATAGAAGAAGCAGCAGTTTTAGCGGGGATGTTTAAAAATTCGGCTTTGTATAATCCACTGAGAAATCCGGAAGGTGTTACCAACAGAAGAAATGTCGTCTTACATCAAATGGCAAAAGCAGGATATATCACTGAGCAGGAAAAAGATTCGCTTCAGCAGCTAAAACTCACTTTGGATTATCACCCGGAAAGTCATCAGTCCGGAATAGCTACTTATTTTAGGGGATATCTTAGTAAGTTTTTAAAAGATTGGGCAAAAGATAATCCAAAACCCGATGGTGGCACCTATAATATCTATAGAGATGGATTGAAAATTTATACTACTTTAGATTCCCGTATTCAGAGACATGCTGAAAAAGCTGTGGCTGCTCATATCAAAAATCTACAAAAGGCTTTTGACCAACAAAATGTCAATAATAAAACCGCTCCTTTTCGAGGGGTCACCCAAGAGGAAATTGAACGGATTATTAATAGAGATATTAAAAACAGCCACCGTTATAAAAACATGAAGCTTCACGGCAAATCTGAAGAGGAAATCTTGGAATCTTTCGAAGAAGAACACGAAATGCGCGTTTTCGCATGGAATGAAGAGCGCGCCATCGATACCGTGATGACTCCCAGAGATTCGATCTATTACTACAAGTCATTTTTAAATGCTGGAATGATGTCGATGACGCCCCAAACCGGAGAGGTGAAAGCTTGGGTTGGCGGAATAGATTTTAAACATTTTAAATATGACCACGTTCAACAAGGAAGGCGTCAAGTAGGTTCAACTTTTAAACCTTATGTATATGCGACGGCCATCGATCAATTGCATTATTCTCCTTGTAAGAAATTCCCCAACAGCCCTTATACGATTCCGGAAGGAAGATATGGTTTGTTGGAAGATTGGACTCCGAAAAATGCGGGTGACTCATACGGCGGAATGGTAACCATCAAAGAAGCATTGGCAAAGTCTTTAAATACCGTAACGACTCGCTTGATAGATAAAACCGGCCCACAACCTGTTATAGATCTATTGGAGAAATTACAGGTCAATACCGATGACATCCCCGCAGCTCCGGCAATTGCCCTTGGATCTGTAGATATGAGCGTGTACGAAATGGTTTCTGCATACAGTACTTTCGCCAATAAAGGAGTTTATATCAAACCGGTGGTGGTCACGACCATCACCGATAAAAACGGAACGGTTTTATATCAAAATCAACCGGAAACCAAAGATGTTTTAAGTGAAGAGAGCTCTTATGTAATTATGAAACTTCTCGAAGGGGTCACCCAGTATGGCTCCGGAGCAAGATTACGGGGCAGTTGGGCCGCAAATAATTCATTTTATAAAAAAATAATAACCGGATATCCTTACGATTTTAAAAATCCGATTGCCGGAAAAACCGGAACAACGCAAAATCAAAGTGATGGTTGGTTTATGGGGGTCGTTCCTAATTTAACTACCGGGGTTTGGGTCGGAGGAGCCAATCGATCGGTGCACTTCAGTTCGCTTCAATATGGGCAAGGAGCTACAATGGCGTTGCCGATTTGGGGATCTTATATGAAGATGCTTTATGCTGATGAAGAGTTAGATATTTCACAAGATGAATTTGAAGAACCGGAAGAATTGAATATAAATGTAGATTGTAGCAAGGAAGATGATCAAAAAGATGCGGATAATATTTTAGATGACCTTGACGACTTGCGTTTAAATTAAGGAAAAACATTGCTATAGCTCATTAATTTTTTTATTTTTAAGCAAAATATCGAAATTATGATTATTAAAACAGTTGCGAACGCCAAGGAAGCTTTGGAAGGCGTTCAGGATGATATGACCCTAATGTTAGGTGGGTTTGGCCTTTGTGGTATTCCCGAGAATAGCATTGATGAACTTGTCAGAAGAAATGTGCAAAATGTGACCTGTATTTCAAATAATGCAGGGGTAGATGATTTTGGACTCGGACTTTTATTAAAGAAAAAGCAAATCAAAAAAATGATCGCTTCTTATGTAGGTGAAAATGCCGAGTTTGAGAGGCAAATGCTCAGTGGAGAAATGGAAGTAGAACTCACTCCGCAAGGTACATTGGCGGCAAAATGCCAAGCTGCACAACAAGGTTATCCTGCAATTTATACGCCTGCAGGCTATGGAACAGAAGTAGCTTTGAATAAAGAAACACGCATGTTTGATGATAAAATGTATGTGTTAGAACATGCATTTAAAGCCGATTTTGCTTTTATCAAAGCATGGAAAGGAGATGAAGCAGGAAACTTAATATTCAAAGGAACTGCTCGAAATTTCAATCCGGTGATGTGTGGTGCAGCAAAAGTTACCGTGGTTGAAGTAGAAGAATTGGTAAAACCCGGAGAATTAGATCCCAATCAAATTCATATTCCCGGAATATTTGTTCAAAGAATTTTCCAAGGGAAAGATTATGAAAAGCGCATCGAACAATTGACGGTTAGAGAAGCTTGATGATTAGGTTTAATGAAATCGATGTCTTAATTTAAAGTACAAAACAAAAATATTATGTTAGATAAAAAAGAAATTGCACAACGGATCGCCAAAGAAGTAAAAGACGGATATTATGTCAATTTGGGAATTGGAATTCCTACAATGGTGGCCAATTATGTGCGGGATGATATACAAGTTGAATTTCAAAGTGAAAATGGCATCTTAGGAATGGGGCCATTTCCTTTGGAAGGCGAAGCAGATCCGGATCTTATAAATGCCGGTAAACAAACTATTACCGCATTACCCGGAGCAAGTTTTTTTGACTCCGCGATGAGTTTCGGAATGATCCGAGGACAACATGTCGATTTGACCATTCTTGGTGCTATGGAAGTAGATCAAAATGGAGATATCGCCAGCTGGAAGATACCGGGTAAAATGGTAAAAGGTATGGGTGGTGCTATGGATTTAGTAGGTTCTGCTAAAAATATTATTGTAGCGATGACTCACATGAATAAATATGGAAAATCAAAACTGTTGAAAAAATGTACCTTGCCTCTAACCGGAGTGCAATGTGTAAGAACAATTGTAACCGATATGGCAGTATTACAAGTGACAGACGAAGGCTTTAAACTTATGGAACGAGCGCCAGGCGTTACCGTGGAAGAAATTAAAAAGGCAACCGAAGGCGATTTGATTGTCGAAGGAGATGTCCCCGAAATGAAATTTTAAAGCTTTAGAAATATAATACTTTAGAAAAACCCTGTAAATTATTCGATTTGCAGGGTTTTGTTCTTTTAGATATAAGGTGGTTTTTATGTGAAACAGCAGACAACACTTAAAGAATTATAAATAAATAGAGCTGCCTTTAAATTTAATTATCTTTGTCAAACAAATTCTTATTCATAAAAGTGAATAAACCAAAATAAGAAACATGCAAATTAATAAACTTTTTATCGTTCCGGCAGTATTGGTTTTAATGCTTATAAATGCTTGTAGCAGTGATGACGACACCCTTAACTCGGAAGCCGATATCCTAAATGCTACCATCGAAAATGAAGCAGAGATTTTAGAAACCTCTCCTTCAGTAACCAGCGATAAAGTTACTTTCCAGTTAAAAGAAACTCCCGAAAACTATCTTTTCAAGCCTGAGTTCGAACTTTCCTCCGGCGCAACTATAGATCCAAATTCCGGAGAAGAAGTTGACTTCACCAATCCTCAAGAATATGTGGTGACCTCCGAAGACGGTATGTATAGCAAGAATTATACGGTAAGTTTTATTGTAGAGGAAGAAATTCGCACCTATTCTTTCGAAAATGTAAGCACCGATAATACTGGGAATTATCATGAGTTTTATGAAGTTAATTCCTCAGAACAAAAAGTATACAGTTGGGATACTGGAAATGAGGGATATGAAATCATCGTAACAGCAACAGGAGTTGATAAAATACCGCAAGCATATCCTACATATCAAATTGAAGAAGGTTATGAGGGAAAAGGTGTACGCATGGAAACAAAATCAACCGGAGAATTAGGCGCTACTTTTGGAGCACCTTTGGCGTCAG
>DATGSA010000339.1:0-6843 GCA_035303085.1 Flavobacteriaceae bacterium | reverse complement strand
ACGAGGGAAAAGGAAAAATAGTTGATGTACTCACAACTGATTACGATATCATCGCCCGATTTCAAGGTGGACCTAATGCAGGGCACACGCTTGAATTTGATGGAATCAAACACGTTTTAAGAACTATACCATCCGGGATTTTTCATCCCAAAGCAATTAACTTAATCGGCAATGGAGTAGTGATTGATCCTGTTGTTTTTCATCAAGAATTGGACGGTCTTAAAAAATTCGATTTAGATTATAAATCCAGAATCTTACTTTCTAAAAAAGCACACGTTATTTTACCGACCCACAGACTTTTAGATGCCGCTTCTGAAGCGTCAAAGGGGAAGGCTAAAATTGGTTCTACTCTAAAGGGAATCGGGCCAACTTACATGGACAAAACCGGCAGAAATGGATTCCGTATTGGCGATTTTGAATCGAATAATTGGAAAGAAAAATATCGTAAACTCGCCGATAAACACGAGCGGTTGATTTCGCATTACGACGTTGATATTCAATACAATCTCGATGAAATGGAGCAAGAGTTTTTTGAAAGCGTTGAAGTATTAAAAACTCTGCAATTTATCGATTCTGAAGACTACTTATTTAAAGCGCAAGAACAAGGAAAAACTATTTTGGCAGAAGGTGCTCAGGGTTCCTTGCTGGATATTGATTTCGGAACCTATCCTTATGTCACTTCCAGCACGACAACAGCGGCAGGGGCTTGCACTGGTTTAGGGGTTGCTCCCAACAAAATCGGAGAATCTTTTGGGATTTTCAAAGCTTATACTACTCGCGTAGGAAATGGTCCTTTCCCGACAGAGCTTTTTGATGAAATTGGAGAAACCATCGCCAAAAACGGGAAGGAATTTGGTGCAGTTACCAAACGCCCCAGACGCTGTGGTTGGTTAGACCTCATCGCTTTGAAATACTCTGTAGTTATCAATGGCGTTACGCAACTTTGTATGATGAAATCCGATGTATTGAGTGGAATTGACAAATTAAAAATTTGCACAGCATATAACTATAAAGGAGAAGTGATCGATCATCTTCCATACTCGCTTGATCCGGATGATGTTGAACCTATTTATAAAGAATTTGAAGGTTGGCAGGAAGATTTGACGCAAATGACATCAGCGGAAGAATTCCCTAAAAACTTTACAAATTACATCAGTTTTATAGAAGATTTCATAGGGGTTCCCGTGAAAGTTGTTTCGGTAGGACCTGACAGAAAGCAAACTATTTCTTATTGATTTAGAGTTAGTAATTCACTGAATTATCAGCCCAATAAACCAAAGGATTTGAAAAGAACCATCTTTTTTATTGGCTTATTTCTGCTTAGTTGCGGATGGATTTTCGCTCAGAAAAAAGAGCCGAAAGAAATCAACTATACCAGTGAACGAACTTCTAAAAATGAAGATAAATATCCGGGAGCGCTTATAATGTATAAGGTTGACAATCAAGTCAACTTTACCCACGAAGGAATAAAGGTTTGGAGTGATCAAGCTATCTTTTACGAAGAAGAAAATTTTTTTCGAGCTTCAGGAAATGTGAAAATGATTCAGGGTGATACCGTTACTTTAACCAGCGGATATGCAGAATACGACGGGATGACTGAATTTGCTTTTGCCAGCAACAATGTGCACCTCAGCACACCGAATACTGAATTAATCACAGACAGCTTATTTTTTGACAGACAAAAGCAAGAAGCGTTTTATAGAAGTGGAGGTAGAGTCACCGACAAAGAAAGCATCATCACTAGCAAAGTTGGAAGGAATTTTCTTAACGATAAAAAATTCACTTTTTTACATGATGTAGTGGTCACTAATCAGGAGAATACCATTCTTTCTGACCACTTAGATTTTTATGAAGAAAATGGAGAGGCTTTTTTGTACGGGCCTTCAACTATTATTGGGAAGGATAATAAAATTTATTTTGAGAGAGGTTTTTACGACACCCATAAAGACTACGGATATTTTATAAAAAATGCCACCGTATATTATGAAAACCGACAAATGCGAGGCGATAGTATCTTTTTTGATCGCACCAAAGGTTTTGCTTCTGCTACCAATAACATCAAAGTAATTGATACAACTCATCAATCTGTAGCAAGCGGACATTATGCGGAAGTATATCAAAATAAAGATTCAGTTTTTATCACAAAAAGAGCTTTGGTTTCTAAAAAGCAAGGACAAGACAGCATTCACGTCCATAGTGACACTATTATGGTTACCGGAAAACCTGACAACAGAATTGTAAGAGGTTATTATGACGCCCGCTTTCTCAAAGACAGTATGAGTGGAAAAGCAGATTCTCTTTATATGAGTGAGAAAAAAGGAATCACAAAATTATTGGGCAAGCCTGTGGTTTTTGCTAATCACACGCAGATGACCGGTGATACTATTGAACTATTCAACAATTTAGAAACCAATAAACTCGATTCCTTAAGTGTACACGATCAAGCCTTTCTAATCAACAAGGATAGCATTGAAGGTTTTAACCAAGTCAAAGGAAAAATGATGTATGCTTTATTTAAAGAAGATAACGAATTGGATATAGCTCATTTTATCAAAAACACTGAAACCATTTATTACTGGCGCGATGATGACGATGGAGAATTAATTGGAATTAACAAAGCCGTTTCCTCTACAATCACCATTGAATTTGAAGATAATGACATCTATTCCATAGAGTATTTTGAAAATCCGGAAAACACTACTTTCAGGCCTAAGGATTTCCCGCCAAATGCCAGAAAACTACGAGGTTTCAACTGGCGTGGGCAGGAAAGAATCACGCGAAAAAGTCAACTTTTCAAGGATGAAGCACCTTTTGATTTGCCGAAAATCAAAGGAATTCCTTTACCAAAAGTTGATCAATTCTTTGACGACCCCGATACCGAACAACGTAAAATAAATCCAAAATCTCGATTAAAAGACAAGGATATCAAACATCAAGAATCGGATGAAGCTACTACTGAAAAAGACGAAGGAGAGCCAAAATCTCAATCCGATGGAAAAACTTCTTCCTCTACTCTTTCCATAGAAAAATGAGGTTGTATAAATAAACACAACTTACTGACCTTCTCGTCTTCCTATCGTTAAATTACTGATAAACCAAACTATTTTCAACTATAGATATCCTACTTTTGTCGGATTTATCACTCAGAAAATGACACGATGAAAGATAAATTTTTAATCTATCAAGCACAAACAAGTCCTCACCCATTGGGTGTAGAAGTTGATTATGCTACCGGTAGTTATATATACGATAGTGCCGGGAAAAAATATTTAGATTTTGTTGCTGGGGTTTCTGCTTGTAGTCTTGGTCACAGTCATCCAAAAATTGTTTCCGCCATTAAAAAACAGGTGGATAAGTATATGCACGTCATGGTTTATGGCGAATATGCACAGGGTCCGGCTGTTGAATATGCAGAACTTCTTGCAGAAAACATCCCTATTCCCAACGCCCAAACTTATTTGGTCAATAGCGGAACTGAAGCGACTGAAGGCGCTTTAAAATTGGCACGAAGATATACCGGAAGGGAAGAAATCATCGCTGCAAAAAACGCTTATCACGGAAATACGATGGGTTCGTTGAGCCTGATGGGACTGGAAGAACGAAAAAAACCTTTTGAACCTTTGATTCCTGAAGTATCTTTTATCGAATTCAACTCGGAAGAAGATCTCGAAAAAATAACTACAAAAACTGCTTGTGTTATTTTGGAAACCATACAAGGCGGAGCGGGATTTATAGTACCGACAAACGATTATCTTCAAAAAGTCAAAACCAAATGCGAAGAAACCGGCGCATTACTAATTTTAGATGAAATTCAACCCGGTTTTGGTAGGACCGGCAAACTTTTTGGTTATGAAAACTATGAAGTAATTCCGGATATTATGCTTATTGGAAAAGGAATGGCCGGCGGGCTTCCGGTTGGTGGTTTTGTAGCACGAAAAGAGCTGATGAAATCTTTAAGCGACCGACCCAAAATGGGACACATCACCACCTTTGGTGGAAATCCCGTTATTGCCGCAGCGGCTTTAGCTACTTTAAAAGAAATTTTGCATACGGATTTAATGGCGCAAACGTCGAAAAAAGAGGAATTATTTCGAAAATTACTTCGTCATGAGCTCATTGAGGAAATCCGTGGAAAAGGTTTGATGTTGGCATTGATATTAAAAAACAGCGAAATTGCTAATCAATTGGTTTTAAAAGCAAATGAAAAAGGATTGATTCTTTTCTGGTTATTATTTGAACAAAGAGCGGTTCGCCTTACCCCGCCTTTAACTATTTCCGAAGAAGAAATAAAAAAAGGGTGCAATGAAATTTTAAATATATTGGATGAATTAGTTTAAGCTGTTGATTACTTTGTTGACAAGCTTTTTATATAACGGACTACCTTAAACATTAATACCTTAAATTTATCCTTAACTTAAATCGACAACTGTTATGATGGGACTGGATCACAATGAAGGAAGAAATTACCCCTTGGCGCGATTCGAAAACATGCTTAAAACTAATGATGTCTATTTTTTTGATGCCGATGAGTTTGAGCTGATCATCACTTTTTATATGGACACCGGAAAAATGGCTCTTGCTCGAAAAGCCGCTAAGATTGCCTTTGACCAGCATCCGGATTCCACTATACTCAAATTAATCAAGGTAGAGATTTTGATTTTTGAAAATAAACACGATAAGGCTAATGCTATTCTAAATGATCTTTATGAAATAGAACCTTATAATCCGGAAATATACATTCACAAAGCCAATATTCTATCCCAACAAAAACTCCACAAGGATGCTGTTGATGTTCTTAAAACCGCTAAGGATTTTTTGGGAGAGGATGAAGAAATATATTCTATGATAGCCATGGAATATATGTTTATGGAGGATTTTGAAAAAGCAAAAACTTATTTCATCAAATGTCTTGAACTCGATCAAGAAGATTCTTCCTCGCTTTATAATGTAATTTATTGCTTTGATTATCTCAATCAGATTGATGAAGCCATCGTTTTTTTGAATAAATTCTTAGATGATAATCCTTATTCTGAGATTGCTTGGCATCAGTTGGGAATACAATATATCGGAATTGATCAACAACTCAAAGCCCTTGATTGTTTCGAGTTTGCTATTATCTCAGATGACACTTTTGTAGGTGCTTATATGGAAAAAGCGAAAATCTTGGAAAGCCTTGGGAAATATGAAGAAGCAATCGAATGTTATCAAACCACAATCAGCCTGGAAGACGCTACGGCTTTCGCCTATCTACATATTGGGAAATGCTACAATGCATTAGGTTTAACCGGAACAGCATTGGATTATTTTAATAAATCACTACAAGAAGATCCCTTATTAGACAAAACTTGGATTACAATTACGAAATTTTATTTCGAACGGAATCAGTATAAACAAGCGTTGTATTATATAGAGAAAGCAATAGGCATTGATGAAGAAAGTGTTCGGTACTGGAAGCTTTACGCCCAGATCAACCAACATCTCAATCGACCGGAAGAAGCCAAAAAAGCTTTCCTCAAGAGTCAAGAGCTCAGCAATTATGAATTTGAAAATAGAATAACGAGCTGTGATATACTTATTGAAGCCAATGAATTGATGGGAGCTTTAGAAGAGATGGAACAGGCTGAAGAAGATTTTCCTATTACTGCCGAAGTAGAATACAGATTAGCCGGATTATATATGAGTTTAAACGATGAAAAACTCGGTTTGGAACACCTACAAAGAGCTATGGATTTAGACGTAGACTATGCCGGGGTAATGGAAGAGTTGTTTCCTAAAATTTTCCAAAGACCTAATGTACAAGGTTTATTAGATAAAAACGGCTATTTTGATTAATGGTATTTTGTAAAAATATCTGTAGCAATATTATAAGCCGCTTCAAAACTCGTTATTTTGAGATTATGATCTAGTTTATTTGAAGTAAAATAAGAAATCATTTTCTCGGTGGGCATATTTCCTGTCAGATCATCCTTTGCCATAGGACACCCTCCAAAACCTTGAATTGCACCGTCAAACCTACGACATCCGGATTGATAGGCAGCATTTACTTTTTCATACCAAGCATCGGGGGTGGTATGGAGATGTGCTCCAAATTCTATTTTCGGATAAGCAGGAACAAGGTTTTTGAATAGATATTTAATCGTTTCGGCATCAGAAGTGCCAATAGTGTCGGATAGCGATAATATTTGTACGCCCATTTTAGAAAGTTTCTCGGTCCACTCTCCTACTATATCAACATTCCACGGGTCGCCATAAGGATTTCCAAATCCCATAGACAAGTAAGCCACTACTTGTTTATCGCTTTTCTCGGCGATAGCTAAAATTTTTTGAAGAATTTCAACTGACTGAGCAATGGTTTTATGGGTATTTCTCATTTGAAAATTTTCCGAAATAGAAAAAGGATATCCCAGATAATCTATTTCAGGATATTTCGCAGCGTCTTCAGCTCCGCGAACGTTGGCGACAATTGCCAATAATTTTGTTTTCGTTCTTGAAAGATCCAAATTTGCCAATACTTCAGCGGTATCCTTCATCTGCGGAATAGCTTTCGGGGATACAAAACTACCAAAATCAATGGTATCAAAACCACAGCGCAGTAGCGCCTGAATATAATCTACCTTTTTTTCTGTGGGAATAAAGTCCTTGATACCTTGCATAGCATCACGTGGACATTCTATCAGTTTAATCTTGTTCATGCTTCAAATATACTAAAGAAAAAAATTGGTATTAAAGAATTGATTTTAAAAATCTTCATTTTCCAAAATAGCGCGATTTATATTTTTAATCAGTTTTGGACCTTCATAAATAAAGCCGGTATAAAGTTGAACCAAACTTGCTCCCGCCGCT
>DATGSA010000338.1:0-4308 GCA_035303085.1 Flavobacteriaceae bacterium | reverse complement strand
AAAAAAAGATATAGCGGAAAGCGCGACCCCGGATTTTGAAGTGAAAAATTAATCGTTAATTGGTTGGTTTAATTTTGTCCTTAAAGTTGAATTATAGAAAAGCCGGGGGCACGCCCAAATCATAAAAAAGCAAATTATTTCATTAAAAAAAGCTGCCCCCAGTGAGGAGACAGCTTGTTGGAAATTTCCATTTTTCTAATGCTTAGAAATTATAGTTAAAACCTAAGGTAACAGAGGAAATATCAAGATTTTCAGAATATCCTTCTAAACTGAATTTGTTGGCGATTCCTCTATAACCAATATATACCTCAAATAAATCTATTTGATAGCCAACTTTTGGGAGGTAATAAAACCCACCATCATTTATACTTGGAGATAAACCCAAAGCATAACCCAAATCAGCGCCGACAAAAATGTTTTCTATAATTGCGTATTTGGCTGTGGCAGCGATTGGCAAAAATCCGAGGCCTTCTCTTTTGTGTCCGTGCGTTTTCTTCCCGGAATAATGCAGATATCCAAGGCTTGCACCTGCTTTAAATTCTTCTGAAACGTTGAATAAATAAGCCAAATCTCCACCCATGGCCAAGGATGTAATTTTATCGGCATCACTAACAGGCAATCCTAAGTGAACACCGATTCTAAATCCACTATCTTGAGCTTGCGCAAAGCCAAAAGCTAAAAAAGCTACTAAAACAACAAATACTTTTTTCATGATAATTGATATTTTTGATTTATGGGGTAAATGTATTAAATAATTCTACTCGTTAAGGTTTTTCAGTTATTTATTTGGGATTTAACTTAATTGGTATAGAAATTATATTGTATTTTCCTAACTTCTTTTTCAATCTTAAATTCTAAATTGTGTCCAAAGAACATCAAAATCGTTTAAAATCAGCTTCGAGTCCATATCTGCAACAACACGCTAAAAATCCGGTGGATTGGTATGAGTGGGGATCGGAAGCGTTGGAGAAAGCTAAAAAGGAAGATAAACCGTTAATCATCAGTATTGGATATTCCGCTTGTCACTGGTGTCACGTGATGGAAGCGGAATCGTTTATGGATGAAGAAGTGGCGGATTATATGAATAAACATTTTGTCTGTATAAAAGTTGATCGCGAAGAACGTCCGGATATCGACCAAATTTATATCGAAGCGAGTCAGTTGATGAATGAAAGTGCGGGTTGGCCGTTGAACGCTTTTGCCTTACCTGACGGGAAGCCTTTTTGGGTGGGCGTTTATTTTCCGAAAGAGAATTGGTTAAGTGTATTGGAGCAACTTCACGACGCGTATATCAATGAAAATGAGAAAGTGAAAAAGCAAGCCGATATCTTAACAGAAGGAGTGAATACAGAGCGCTTGGTGAATTTGGAAACAACTGCAGTATCAGATTTTTCACAAAATGATTATGCTGAATTGTGGAGTTTCTGGAATGATAAAATTGACTTGGAAAAAGGAGGATTTCTGAGTAAACAAAAATTTCCAATGTCCAAGGGATGGGAGTTTTTGTTGCAATATCAATCCTTGACCGATAATAATTTGGTTTTGGAAACTGTGAAAACTACCCTGAAAGCTATGGCGTTTGGAGGGATTTACGATCAGATTGGCGGAGGGTTTTCGAGATATGCCACGGCCCAAAATTGGTTTGCGCCTCACTTTGAAAAGATGCTTTATGACAATGCACAGCTGGTCAGTTTGTATGCACAGGCGTATCGAGAAACGAAGGATCCGCTTTATGAAACTATCATTAAAGAGACGTTGAATTTTGTTCGTCGAGAGATGACTTCAAAAGACGGCGGGTTTTACTCCGCTTTGAATGCGGACAGTGAAGGGGAAGAAGGAAAGTTTTATGTGTGGACTGCTGAAGAAATTGAAAAAGCATTGGACCCGGAACAAGCTGAGTTATTTAAAGCGTATTATAATGTGATTCCGGTTGGAAATTGGGAAAACGGAAAAAACATCCTTTATAGAAGTCGCACGGATGAAGAGTTTGCGGAACTGATACAAATGAAACCGAGTATGGTGGAGTTTAAAATCCACGCACTCAAGAAAAAAATGTTGAAGCAGCGTGAGGAAAGGGTGCGTCCTTCAAGAGATGATAAGATGTTGACTTCTTGGAATGCCTTGATGATTAAAGGCTTTGTGGAAGCTTATCGAAGTCTGCAAGAGGATTGGTATTTGCAGGCGGCTTTGACCAATGCTAATTTTCTGTTGAAAAATATAAAAACTGAAGACGGTGGTTTATATCGAAATTATAAAGATGAAAAAGCGAGTATTCCTGCATTTTTAGAGGACTATGCATATTTGGCAGAAGCTTTTGTAAAACTGTATCAAGTCACTTTCGACATCAAATGGCTACACGAAGCGAAAGAATTAACCGATTATGTATTCGAACATTTCTTGGACGAGAAAAGCGGAATGTTCTATTACACTTCTGATCAATCGGAAGAGTTGGTCGCCCGTAAAATGGAATTTATGGATAGCGAATTGCCTTCTTCTAACGGAGTTATGGCGAAGGTTTTATACGAACTGGGAATGTATTTCGATGATGAAAAGTACTTGGAACAAAGTGAGAAAATGCTGATGAAGATAAAACCTTTGCTCAGTAAAGGTGCTCCGTATTTTGGAAAATGGGCGCAACTTTTAGGGATGATGACTTTCTCAATTTATGAGGTTGCCATTCTCGGGGAACAAGCTCACGAGAAAGCGATGGAATTGCAAAAGGAATATTTACCAAATGCTTTATTGATGGGTGGTCAGGAAGAGAATTTGGATTTGTTGAAATCGAAACTGATCTCGGATAAAACGATGATTTATGTTTGTCAGAATAAAACGTGTCAACAACCGGTTGAAGAGGTTTCAGAGGCTTTGAAACAAATGGGATTGGTGATTTGAGATTTGGGATTGGTGATTTGGGATTGACGATCAACGATTTTTGATTTAATATTTCCTGGGATAACTTGAGATTTATACGATATCAACCCGAGGCCTGAGGTTCTCGAAGGCCGGTAATTAAAAACCCTTGACTCCGAAATCTGAAGCGTTAATTAAAAACTCTTGAAGGGTTCCAAACCCCTTCAAGAGTTGACTGCGAGATTTTTCAAACAACTGATTTATTTCACGAAAATCAACCCACCGAAAAGGAAATTTCCCCCAACCCTTCAATGGTTGCTTTGATATGATCTCCCTCGGAAATTGGAACCATCGGTCCCAAAGCTCCGGAGAGAATTACTTCTCCTTTGCGCAATGGATTTCCCAAGGCTTTCATTTTTTGCGCTAACCATAAAACGGCATTCAGCGGATTTCCCAAACAATCTTTTCCTTGTCCTTCAGAAGATTTTTTGTTGTTGAGGTAGAGTTGCATTTGGCAATTCTCTAAATCGATATCTTTTAAATCTACCGGATTTTTCCCCAAAACAAAATGACTTGAAGAAGCATTGTCGGCGATGGTGTCGGTGATTTTTATGTCCCAGTTTTCAATGCGACTTCCCACAATTTCTATAGCCGGTAGCGCATAATCAATTGCGGAAACGATGTTTGCCAAAGTGATGTTTTCTTGTGCTAAATCCTCTTTTAAAACAAAAGCAATTTCCGCCTCAGCTTTGGGTTGCATGAATTCGGAAAAAGCTACCGTACTTCCATTTTTGATTTGCATTGCATCCAATAAAATTCCAAAATCCGGCTGGTCAACACCCAATTGTGTTTGAACTTTTTTGGAGGTCAATCCAATTTTTTTGCCGACTTCTTTCGCGCCTTTCTCGATTTTAGCATCAATATTCATTTTTTGAATTTGATAAGCCGTAGAAAGATCTTTCTCGTTTAAATAAGAACGAATAGGGGAGCAAGTGGCTTTATCTTTTTCAGCTTGGCGTAGGGTCTGAGCAATTTCTTTGGGTGTCATAGAATTGATTTTGAAAATAGATTGCCGAAGATACAGAAAATTGAGGGTAAGGGAAAGATTCTGTATAAAGCGTTGCTCGAAGGAACTGACCTTTATGTTTGAATTCCTTTGAGAACTAGAACAGTTTTAAAATGGCAGAAGCTTATAATTACAATTCCTTTTCAACCATAATTTCAGATTTATCCAAGTCATAATCTACTGCATACTTTCCAATGATTTTTGCAATATCAGCAGGTTTCTGCCATTGACTAAAATCCGCATCGGGAACAGATTTTCGATTTTGCGGGGTGTCGATTGTTGCGGGAACAACTACGTGAGCCTGAACTCCTGTCTTTTTAGTATCCGCATTGATAATATTGGCCAGTTGAAATAACTGCGATTTTGCCAAGGCATAAGCGACGACTCCTTTG
>DATGSA010000337.1:0-2120 GCA_035303085.1 Flavobacteriaceae bacterium | reverse complement strand
CCGCTTCGCAATCAGTTAAAATGGGGCCGCGATCAAGCTGCTTTTGCCCATCCGGATTATAAAGATTGGTGGAAATGCTGGGAAGAAGAGGGTTGGGTAAGCTTGGGAAGAGCACGAAATTTTGATTGGATGCACGTGCAGGCGGCGAAGTTGGAATGAGATTGAAGATTGGAGATTGGAGATTTTGGTTTAAAAAAACATCAACCTTCACTGACTTATATCATTTATTAATTGAATGATGTTGTCTATTCTTGTAGGAGAAAAATATCAATTCAAGATTTGTTATATCTATAGCAAGTCGTAACTACATAAAATATGAAAACAGAAGATCAACTCATTGTTATTACCGGTGGAGCAGGAGGAATTGGGACAGCCTGTGCAAAAACCTTTAAAAATCAACCGTTGATTATCACCGATTATTCGGAGGACTTGGTAAACCAAGCCGTGGAAAAATTAAATAGTGAAGGTTTTAATGCCAAGGGAATTGCTTGCGATATTACGGATAAAAAGGATATCGAAAACCTCTGCCAATTTGTAAAAGAACAAGGAAACCTGAAAGCTTTGATTCACACTGCCGGCGTAAGCGGCACGATGAAAGATCTCAACAGGCTTTTCACGATCAACCTTACGGCTACAGAAATGTTGATTGAAGCATTTCACGAATTGGCAGTCAAAAATTCTGTTATGGTTTTATTTTCTTCGATGATGGGGCACACTATTCCGGCAAATGAAGAATATGATAATGCCCTTAGCAACCCACAAAAATCAGGATCATTTGAAATCGTAAAGAATTTTATAAATGATGATTCCAACAAACTCTATGACTTCACCAAAAGAGGAGTGCGTTTGTTGATGAAAAACAACGCCAATAAATGGGGAACAAAAGGAGCGAGAATTGTTTCTATTTCTCCGGGAATTATCGAAACGCCTATGGCTTTAAAAGCAGCAGAAGAACATCCTGAACGCATGGAAATGATCAAGAAAGTGACGCCTTTGCAAAGAATCGGAAAACCGGAAGAAATAGCTGATGTTGTTGCCTTTTTAGCCAGCGATAAAGCCAGCTTTATCACCGGAACCGATATTTTAGTGGATGGTGGGGTGTTGGAAAATATAAAAGGGAAATAGGTTATTTAAAGCTAAAATCATGAAATCGAAAGACTCATCAGGAGGGTAAATTGTATTTTGTATAGTTGATAATAAGTTGTTTGAATTTGATGTTCGACAGATGCGAACTTAATCCATTGGTAATTATGACCAATGACTTTATAAAGTATTCTGTCAGATCAAATTAACCAAATCCATTTATAGCGAAATATGGAAAACAAAGATCTAAGAATCGATAAGAAAATTGATTGGATATTAATAATCAGCAATCTACTATTAACCACTTTAGGAGCGGTAGCCAAAATTTATCACGATAAAATTTCGGAATAATTTTTTAATTTTTGGTTTGGCAATAACTTTTCTTGCTTGAATTATTTTGATAAGTGATAAGATTAAGAATAAAATTTATAATAAACCTTTTTAATATTATTTATGTTTGTTTTGCTAACAACATCCCCCGTTTTTTATCTTATTCAAAGGAAAAGACTCATTCACTTAGGCGAGGCTCTATTATTTTAATGTTTACGGTTCTCCGCAAAAAAGTCCTTTAAATAAACGGCTCTTTAATAGAAATTCAAGTTTTATCTGAGAAATAAATTTGATTCAGTGGTTATCTTCCACTGAAGATGCTTTTAAAAAAAACCATTGACGTTCCGCTTACTTGGTAACCCACCAAATTCGCTGATTCGCTCCCTCGCAATACGCTCTCCCTATTACTACCTCTTTGCCAGTGGACTAATAATCTCGACATTATCAAAAGCGATTGCTCCGCGGACTACACCTATAATCGTATCACGAAGCGCATTAATGATGTGGACTTTTAATTGAGTTTTGGGATAGACCAAGCTGATTTCTCGCGCGGGTTTTGGGTCTTTGAAAGGCCTTAATTTTCGCTTTTTATATTCATTTAAATGTAGGGTATGTAGATAGGGTAATAATGTCATTCCGATTCCTTCATCGCATAACCTGATCAGGGTTTCAAAACTTCCACTTTCCAATTCAAAGTTTTGGTTGTT
>DATGSA010000336.1:0-2556 GCA_035303085.1 Flavobacteriaceae bacterium | reverse complement strand
TTTCATTGAACTTGCATTTGCTTTCAAATTTTTATCGAACGCAGATTTGGTTTGGCAACTTCATTTGTTGGAAAGAGAAGTTTTCTTAGCCATTTGGATTGCTATTTTCGGATTGATGGGGATGTATTTATTAGGTAAATTCAAAATGTCTTTGGATTCTCCTGTTCAATCTTTAGGAATTACAAGATTGTTTTTTGCTATACTCACTTTCTCATTTGTAATTTATATGATTCCAGGAATGTGGGGAGCTCCAGTAAAACTTTTAAGTGGTTTAACTCCACCTATTCATTATGCTGAATCACCCAATGGTGTTGGAAAAGCTTCTATCGGATTGGCTGAAAGTTCAGAAGGTGGATTGTTGGAAGGACAAAAATATGGACCTCATCAAATTCCAGCTTTCTTAGATTTACAAGATGCAATTGATCATTCGAAAAAAGTTGGTAAACCGATTTTAATCGACTTCACAGGCCATGCATGTGCAAATTGTAGACGGGTTGAAGAAAATGTTTGGTCCGATCCGAGAGTAAAACGATTGTTGTTAAATGATGTTATTTTAGCTTCACTATATGTCGATGAGCGTACTCTTCTTCCAGAAGATGAAAGAGTTTATTCGGAAGCCTTGGGAAGAAATTTGAGAACTGTAGGAAATAAATGGACAGCATTTCAAATCGAGAAATATCAAAACAATGCGCAACCTTATTATTTAATTGTTGATGAAGATTTAAATAATTACACCGAACCTATGGGAGCCAATTTGAATGTTGATCAATATTTGGCTTGGATGATTAATGGAATTGAAAAATACAATTCAAAAAATAAATAATTTAATGGCCTAAAACAATGGCTATATAAGCAATACTAAAGCCCAGAAGAACAGTGATGATCTTTTGGGCTTTGAATTTATGTGTATCGTTGCTTTCAAATAAAATAACGGTTGCAATGTGGATAAATATTCCTGCCACAAAAGCCAATGCTTGTTGATGATAAGCCGCCAAAATCGTGTCTCCAAAAATAACACCAAGTGGCCCTGCAATTGCAAATACAGCTAAAAATATAAATTTATATAATTTACTGATATTCAGATGTGATATGCTACCATACAAAACCATGGTTATAGGGATGTTATGAATGAAAATTGCCCACAATAAATTATTTGAATGTTGATGAGTGACTGGCATACCTTCAAAAAAGGAATGAAGAAATAGTCCAATAAAAATAGTGAGTGGGAAACTTTGGGTATTATGAAAATGAACATGTCCATGTTCGATACCTTTGCTTAAAGATTCTACCAACATTTGAAATAATAATCCAGCCAAAACATATAATCCGATGTTGTGGTTATGACTTTCGTAAACCGTAGGGAAAATTTCTAAAACAGCTGTGGCTAAAAAGTAAGCACCACTAAAGACCAATAAAAATTGAGAAAGCTTTTTATTTCCTACGAACAAATATCCAAGTAATGACCCGATTACTACGGAAAGAATTAAAATTAGAATTTCAAACATGAATGCAAAAGTAATTAAGAATGTCGATAAATTGATAAAACGAAAAAAAATATATATTTTCGTTAGATATTATTTTCAATAAATTAACACACAAACATAAAATGAGACTAATTTTAAGTATTTTACTAAATATATTTATATTCCAATTTGCTTTGTCACAGTCAATTGTTGTCAATCCTACGGGGCAAGTAGAAAGCACGCTCGATGCAGAAGAGTTGACCAGAGAGGTTTTGATTGATGGCGGTGAGTGTTCCGATATAAGCAACTTTACATTGAAAGAAAATAACCAAGCTCCTTTTCCAAATGCCAATCGTAGTTGGGGCTACTTTCAAAAAGGGAATTCAGATTTTCCTTTTGAAGAAGGAATTGTTTTGACCACTGGATATGCCCATAAAGTGCAAGGGCCTTACAGTGGAAGTGCTGATTCTGATGGTGGCTATGGTTGGACAGGTGATGCTGATGCCAATGTCTTGGCTGGAGGAACGACAAACAATGCAACGGTTTTTGAGTTTGATTTCGTTCCTTTTGGTGATGAGATTTCATTCAATTATATTTTCTCTTCTCACGAATACCCAACTTTTGCTTGTTCAACTTTCAACGACGTATTTGCTTTTATTATCAGTGGACCTGGTATCACGCCAGATGCTGGCTTAAGTGGGAAAAATATAGCACTTCTACCCAATGGATTGCCTGTGACGATTAACAATGTTAACGATAGTTATTGTGGGGACGACACTTATTATGTTCCAGGTAATTTTCCATATATATCTCATCGTGGTAGAACTACTGTACTTACAGCTTCATCAGAAGTAATTCCTGGGGAAACTTACCGCATCAAACTTTTGGTTGCAGATACCCAAGATACTTGGTATGACTCTGCTGTTTTTTTAGAAGCAGGATCATTTAGTTTGGGTTCAAGTTTGATCGATTTAGAAGGATTGGAAGTTGAAGATGGATCAGTAATTTGTGGTGTAGATGAATACACTATCATTGCTAACACCACTGCTCCTGATGCTACTTTCCAATGGTATTTTAACGACAACCTTGTTCC
>DATGSA010000335.1:0-2689 GCA_035303085.1 Flavobacteriaceae bacterium | reverse complement strand
AAAACTCCCATCGGGTCGTACCCAGGGTCAACTAAGTGCTGAGAAATTTCGTTTGGAGGTAAACTCATTACTTCGTGTAAACTCAATTCTGAAGAAATTATACTTTGAATTTCAGAAAATCTCGAACGTATGTTTCTTGCAACAACCATGATGTTGTCATTTGTGCTCAATTGATAATCTTTGTATTCTAATTTAGAAGGTAAAGCTTCTGCATTATAAGTTTTTCTAAGCACTTGCTCTATATTCCATGGAGCACCCAATAAAGTGTAATTGACAATTTTCACATCATCTCTGAACAATTCTGTTTCTTGAAGCCCCCATAGCGGATAGGTGTCGTTGTCTCCATATACGAAAAGAATTGCATTTTGATCTAAATTGCTGAGATAATTGTACGCCAATGCATAAGCACCTCTTCTTTTTGATCGATCGTGATCGTCCCAATTTTGGAAACCCATTAATATTGGAACACCTAAACAGATAACTGGAATGGCAATGGCGGCTTTTGTGTTGATTTTATTTTTTAATAAATATTTTAACAACAAATAAATTCCTTGTACTCCAAGTCCTACCCAAATCGCAAATGCATAAAAGGAACTGACCAATGCATAATCTCTTTCTCTGGGTTCAAATGGTTTGACACTGGTGTAAAATAGAACTCCTACGCTTGTCAACAAGAACAATGATAAAATCGCCCACCAATGAACCACATTTCTATTGAGTTGAACAAAGAAACCAATCAATCCCAAAATCAATGGTAACATATAATATTTATTGTTGGCTTTATTATCTTTGAATTTTGCAGGTAGTTTTGACTGGTCACCTAACCTTGCATTGTCTATGAAAGGAATTCCAGTAATCCAATTGCCTCGTGTAACTTCCATATTTCCTTCCCAATCGTTTTGACGACCTGAAAAATTCCACATAAAATATCGGAAGCCCATATAGCCCAACTGGAAATCGATGAAATAATTCAGTTGTTGAGCCAAAGTCGGTGGATGTATAATCAGCAATTCAGAATTTCTGTGTAAATCTGAAATTTTAATACTTCCATCATGTTTTTTCTGAAGTAATTCGTTGTATTGTTGTTCAGCTATTTGTCTTTTTTGAGCTCTGATTTCAGGTGGATCAGAAAGATTATTGAAGAAGGCTGTGTTTAATTCAAATTCCGGAAATCCATACATGGCAGCATAGTTTTCCATAACATTTGGGTCGTTGCTAAACATTTTAGGCATGAATTGAACATGGTTTTTTCCATATTCATAAGCTCTTTTATCAGATACCCAAACATATTTTTTGAGTTGACGATCTTTAACGTAGTTTTTACCAGTTATTTTTGTTTTATAATTTCCGTTCGGTTCAACTTCGATTCCATCGTCAGCAATGTGAGCGGTATAAGCAGCTCCATAAACCGTTGGCCAATCACCATATTGAACACGGTTGAAATAATCCAACATTCCTAAAGCAGTGTCAGGATCGTTCAAGTTCATGTGTGGATTGGCGTTAGCTCTGATTGGAATCATCAACCAAGCTGAAAATCCAATGAGCATAAATATCGTAGAAAGCACCATGGTATTGGCGATTCTCCAATTGTATTTTGTAGTGTATTTGATGGCTAACCAGAAGACTAATGCCAAGATTAAAGCAGCAACTATAGTTCCTGAATTAAATGGTAAACCAAAGTTATTTACCACATAAACTTCAGTTTCACCAAAGAAAGTCATAACTGATTCGAACAATACTTTATAGACAAAACCAAGAAATGCAGCGGTCAGTACATTGGCTATGATGAATGATTTGATGGTGAATTTGTAATTCTTTATATAATACAAATAACACACTGCAGGTATGGCCAAAATAACCATAAAGTGTACACCTGTTGACAATCCGATCAAAAGAGAAATCAATAGAAACCATCGATCCGCTCGTTTTTTGTCTTTTTCTTCTTCCCATTTACAGCCTAACCAAATCAAAATGGAGGTGAATAAAGATGCCATGGCATAAACCTCTGCTTCTACAGCCGAAAACCAAAAAGTATCGCTAAACATAAAAACACTTGCACCAATTACTCCACTTCCTAAAGCAATGTATTTTTGGGAATTTGACATCTGAGTGTTGTAATTGTCATCATTGATATGATTGGTTTTTGTAACAAAAAACATTCTTCTTGCAAAGTGTGTGATGGTCCAAAACAAAAACATTATGGTAGCACCACTGCTTATGGCGGACATCGAGTTCATGACAATGGCATAATTTCCTCCATTTCCGAAAGCTAAAGTTGACCATAAAGCTCCGATTAGTTGGAAAGTAGCAGCTCCAGGTGCGTGAGTAACTCCTAATTTTGAAGCTGAAACAATAAATTCACCACAATCCCAAAAACTCAATTCTCTCTCCATGGTTAGAAGATAAATTGAGGATGCGATGATGAACAATATTATACCAATTAGTTGATTCCACTTTTTAAAAGAATTATTCATTGCCACTGTATTTTAATTCATGCGAAAATAAGAACATTTTATTGTTTGAGTGCTTAATGAATTGTAAAATTCGATTTTTTTGAGTTTTAATTTAAAAAACATGATAGAATCAATTAAAAATTATTTAAATTTGCTTGGCAAAAAGCAATGCCTTTATCAAACAAAATTATACAAGACGCAATCACTTTCGATGATGTACTGTTAGTGCCTTCTTA
>DATGSA010000334.1:0-5998 GCA_035303085.1 Flavobacteriaceae bacterium | reverse complement strand
ACATACAAATTTAAAAACTGCAAGGTACAGACATTCCGGCACTTCCTATAATGCATTTATAAAATATTTAAAGGCTAATTCTAAACATTATAAAGTTATTTTTTAAACCTTCCTATTTAAGAATTAAATCCACACCATCCTTTATTTTTTATCCTACAAAAAAGCTTATTTTTGCGCTATGTCAAGAAAAAGAAGAAGAAAAGCTGTATTTGAAGCCCTTGAAGTGGTGGACGCCGGAGCCAAAGGAAAAGCTATCGCGAAAGCACCCGACGGCAGAGTTGTGTTTATCGACAACGCCGTGCCCGGAGATATTGTTGATGTACAAACTTATAAAAAGAGAAAAGCTTTTTATAATGCGAAGGTAATTCGCATCGTAAAACACTCCGATAAGCGTGTACCCCCGGAAAATCAAGATTTGGATTACTGGGGAATTGCTCCTTGGCAAAACATGGCTTATGAACACCAGTTGTATTACAAACAAAAAGAGGTTGAAAACAATCTAAAGCGATTAGGTAAGATTGAAATTCCCGAACTTCTTCCCATTATTGCCAGTAAGAAAACTCATCATTATCGCAATAAGATGGAATATACTTTTAGTGATAATCGTTGGCTTACCGAAGAAGAAATAGCCAGTGGAAAATCTTTTAGTCAAAAAGAAAAAAACGCTTTGGGTTTTCATATTCCCGGAATGTGGGACAAAGTAATCAACATCGAAAAATGTTACTTACAACAAGAACCCGGAGACGCGATTCGCAATGAAATTCGAAATTTTGCCAATGCGAATGACCTCTCTTTTTTCAATCTTAAAAAACAAGAAGGGCTTTTACGAAACCTATTGATTCGACATTCCAGTACCGGGGAAATCATGGTACTCCTTCAATTTTATGATGATAATCAGGAGAAAAGGGAATTATTATTGGATTTTATAACTGATCGTTTTCCTGAAATCACCTCGTTGCTCTATGTCATTAACCAAAAAGGGAATGATACTATCTATGATTTAGAGATTATTTGCTATAAAGGAAGAGATTATATCGTGGAAGAAATGGAAGGTTTGCGTTTCAAAATCGATGCGAAATCTTTTTACCAAACCAATTCTGAACAGGCTTATGAACTCTATAAGGTAGCTCGAGATTTTGCCGATATTAAAAAAGAAGATGTGGTTTATGACCTTTATACCGGAATTGGAACTATTGCTCAATTTGTAGCCGGTCAAGCAAAAAAAGTTGTCGGGATTGAGTCGGTGCCAGAAGCCATCGAAGCAGCAAAAGAAAACGCCGAAATAAATGGCATCGAGAATACCGATTTTTTTGCCGGTGATATGCGAAAGATTTTTACCGATGATTTTATTGCACAACACGGGAAACCTGACGTTGTGATTACCGACCCGCCGAGAGTGGGTATGCATAAAGATGTAGTGGGTCAACTCCTAAAAATACAACCCAAACGGATTGTATATGTCAGTTGTAATTCAGCTACGCAAGCCAGAGATTTAGGTATGTTGGATGAAGCTTATAAAGTTACCAAAGTCCAGCCTGTAGATATGTTTCCGCAAACTTATCATATAGAGAATGTAGTCTGCTTAGAAAAACGCTCATGAAAAAGGTTCTGTTTCTTATCGTAATAATCCTTGCATTGGCAAGTTGTCAACACAATGATATTTGCACAGAAAACCAACCTACTACTCCAAAACTGGTTATTAAGTTTTATAATTATAACAATCCGAATCAACTAAAACCGGTGGAGGAATTTAACGCACGAGAAGTTAATTCGGAAAACTACTATTACGAAAATAACAGGAACGACACCTTGATTAAAATTCCTTTACGAACCAATCACCAATCGACTGTTTACGAATTTATAATCAATAAAGACAGCATGGATATTCAACAATCAGCATCGATTGAATTTATTTATACCCCCGAGGAAATTTATATCAATCGCCCTTGTGGTTTTAGGGCAGTATTTGAAAATTTCGATGTACAAGTACTTGATAACAACCCGGATACCTGGATAAAAGCCATTGAAATCCCTCACGAAAACACCATTAATGATGAAGAAAGCGCACATTTGTATATTTATCATTAGCCTTTTTCTCGGGAGCTTCTTCAATGGTTTTGGCCAAGTTCAAAGCTCTCCGGAAATACAAATTGACTCCATTTCTTATATGGAACGCTATGGCGTGCGCATCGGTGCCGATTTGAGCAAACCAATTCGAACACTACTCGATAAAGACTACCAAGGATTTGAAATTAAAGGAGATTTTAGAATTACAAACAATCTCTATCCGGCGGTTGAAATTGGATATGAAGATTTTGATTTTGACGAGAACAATTTTGATGCGAATTCAAAAGGTGGGTATGCGAAACTGGGAGCGAATTACAACGTTTATTCCAACTGGATCGGGATGCAAAACGAAATCTATGTTGGACTTCGCTATGGTTTTGCTACTTATTCCGAAACGCTTTATAACTACACCGTTTATGATAAAGACCATTATTTTCCGCCGGATTATAAGGAAGTCAACCAAAAATACAACAATCTAAATGCTCATTGGGTAGAATTTCAAGTGGGTATAAAAGCTGAAGTGCTACACAATCTGTATCTGAGTTTACACGCTCAAGTTAAAAGAATTATCACTTCAAATGAACCGAAAAACTTTGATATACTGTGGATTCCCGGTTACAATAGAAATTATGCAGATAGTCCGTTTGGTATCGGCTGGGGATATTCTGTTTCCTATATGATTCCTCTTCTTAAAAAAGAACGGGTTCAGAAAATTGATTGAAAGACGGTAAGGGAAAAATTCAAAATAGTAGCCATCTGCAAGGTTTTTTATGGGAGTCATTATTACTTGTGGTTTAGAAGAAACTAACAAAAATAGTTGAACCCACTTCGGGGTTCTATCGGAGTGCGTGACTTCACCCCGGATTTTATCCGGGGTTATCAAGAGCCACCCAAACCTCAGAACTCCAAAGGAGTTCAACAATGACAACCTCAAGCAAACGAAGTGCAGCTTGGGGTGAGCACAGCCCAAACCTCAGAACTCCAAAGGAGTTCAACAATGATAAACTCAAGCAAACGAAGTGCAGCTTGGGGTGAGCACAGCCCGAATCTCAGAACTCCAACGGAGTTCAACAATGATAACCTCAAGCAAACGAAGTGCAGTTTAATTGATATTTACACGTTGAATCTAAAATGGATTACATCTCCATCTTCAACAATGTAATCCTTCCCTTCTACTCCTATTTTTCCGGCATCACGGGCATTTGCTTCACTTTCATATTTGACAAAGTCGTCGTATTTAATCACTTCTGCCCGAATAAAACCATTTTCAAAATCGGAATGAATAACTCCCGCTGCTTGGGGTGCGGTAGCACCAACGGGAACTGTCCAAGCTCGAACTTCCTTGACACCGGCAGTAAAATAAGTTTGGAGGTTTAGCAGTTTATAAGCCGAACGAATCAATTTTGAAGAACCTGGTTCTTCCAAACCGATATCTTCCAAAAACATTTGTCGTTCCTCAAAATCTTCTAATTCTGCAATATCCGCTTCCACCGCGACCGCCAAAGTCAATACCTCAGCATTTTCATCTTTTACTGCTTCTTTCACTTGTTTTACAAAATGATTTCCTTCTACAGCAGAATCTTCATCTACATTACAGACATATAAAACCGGTTTATCGGTCAAGAGCTGTAAAGGTTTTACAAACTCCTTCCAATCTTCTTTAGGTAAATCAACTGCTCTGGCAGATACACCTGCTTCCAAATTCTCCTTGATCAACCCAAGAACATCAGCTTCTTTCTTTGCATCTTTGTCTCCTGTTCGAGCGGCGCGACTTACTTTGTCCCATTTTTTTTCAACGGTATCGAGGTCTTTTAATTGTAGTTCGATATCGATGATTTCCTTATCTCTTACAGGATCTATCGTTTCATCTACATGCACTACATTTTCATCTTCAAAGCAGCGCAACACATGAATAATAGCATCAGTTTCGCGGATATTTCCTAAAAACTGATTTCCCAAACCTTCTCCTTCACTGGCACCTTTCACCAATCCTGCTATATCGACTATCTCAACTGTAGCGGGAAAAACTCTCTCCGGTTTAACCAATTCCTCTAATTTTTCTAACCGAGGATCCGGTACATTGACCACACCGATATTGGGCTCAATCGTACAAAATGGAAAATTTGCACTTTGGGCTCTGGCATTGGACAAACAATTGAATAAAGTGGATTTACCTACGTTGGGAAGACCGACAATTCCTGCTTTCATATCTGCTTATTTTTTAAGGGTGCAAAGATAAGAAATGTTCCGATCTTGAGAGATAAATTCTTAAAAGCTGTTTTAAATTTCTCTGCACTTCAAATCATCAGGATACTCAAGTAGATTTAATCTGATACAAAACTATATGTCTGAACAACAATTAGAGATATTTGTTTAGAATTAAACTTTATCTTCTGGATACATTCCTAAAAAAATAAAATAACCAGCAAAAGAAGGACACCAAAAAATACCACCATGATGGAGCTGCCTAAAGGAAACCAAGGCTGAGGGAATTTACCAATTTCATAATGCTGTTTCAAATCTTTTAAAAATAAACGATATCGTATTCCGGCTAAAAACGCGAATAAAATTGAAAAGGCTACCAAAATTCCTCCTACCGGTTTCATCAGCGCTTGCGAATTTTCCCAAAATCCCAAACTCTCTTTATTATTGTAAAAATTTATTACAAACCGGTCCAACGTAATTCCGAAAACCATAGCAATTAAAGCCGTGCGAAGCCAAGCAGCCAACATTACTTCAGCATTCATCAATAGAACTTTTGCCGTCTCCGATTTTTCTTGTTTTTTGCTCTGGGTTGTTTTCATGGTTTTCATTTTATCGATTTACCGATTTATATCTTTTGTAAAGCATATAATCGTTTTTTTAATACCATTAAATTTAAAAAATAAAAAACTTATAATTAGTTTAATAAGAATTAAAATCGCTTTTGTACAGAAGGGAAAAGTAGCCACCTATAAAATTCGAAAAAGTAGAGAATGAACGATTAACTCTTTTCTGCTAAAAGTTTATCTGAACTATGGTGAACTGTGTACTGTCATAATTCCGGAAATTTATTTTTTAAATTAAATAACGGAGATTCCTTTTTTTTACATACATTTGTCCAATAATTAAAAAAGACAATGAACAATCTAATTATTATTCCTTCAATTATTATTGCAATTGTGATTATCACATCTGCAGGAGGGATGGTATAGAATATATTTAAAAATATTTAAAAAGCCTCCCGAGAAATCAGGAGGCTTTTTTTATTAGAAGAGGATAAAATGAAAACTTATACAAACATTATTATTATCAGCATTATTATTCGCTCTCGGGAGTGAGACTGGCTGGTATTGTCCAAACTTTAAGCCTTTCTCATTCGGTTGAGAAAGGCTTTTTTTATTTCATATATCGAAAATTTAAATCATCCAATATGTATTACAAAGACAACACGTTAATCTATTTCGACGGTGAGTTCGTCAACGCAAATGAAGCTTCCACCAATTTATACAGTCAAACCCTGCATTACGGTTATGGGGTATTTGAAGGAATTAGAGCTTATGCCACCGAAAGCGGCACCCAAATTTTTAAGGTAAAAGAACATTATGACCGCTTAAAAAATTCAGCAGAACTCATCAATATTCCGTTTGACTACGAAGTCCAAGAATTAGTGGATGTCACCTACGAGCTTTTAAAAAGAAATAACCTAACGGACGCTTATGTCCGACCGCTGGTTTTTTGCGACCCCAATATGGCGCTTGCACGACCAAACAAAGTCTCCATAATGATCTGCGCTTGGGAATGGGGCGCATATTTGGGCGATCAGCAGCTACGATTGACGGTTTCCTCATACTGTCGCCCGCATCCGCGATCTATTAAAATTGACGCAAAAGTATGTGGCCATTATGTGAATTCTATCCTCGCCACCAATGAAGCAAAAGACAACGGTTAT
>DATGSA010000333.1:0-6833 GCA_035303085.1 Flavobacteriaceae bacterium | reverse complement strand
TGTTCAGATCCTTTTTCAAGAGAATGGCGCGTTTGTGTAAAACAAATTCCCGAAGGGAAATTCTCAACTTTTGTTCATCAAGAATTAGAAGTTGGTGACTATGTTGAGGCGAGTTCTCCTACAGGAAGATTTGGAACAGATGTTGAACTTGAACCGGATAAACAAAGAAACTTTTTGTTTTTTGCAGCTGGTAGTGGAATTACGCCGATCATTTCTATGGTAAAAATGGTATTAGAGCAAGAACCAAAAGCTAAATGTCAATTGTTTTATATGAACCGCAGCGTTCAAAGCATTGTGTTTAGAGAAAAGTTGGAGCAATTGAGAAATAGATTTATGGAACGCTTCGAACTTTATCATATTTTATCTGATCAAAAGAGAGAGATAGAATTATTGAGTGGAAGGATGGATGCTGAAAAATTACGAGATTTATCTGAAACTTTAATAAATCTGGAAGATGTTGATCACTGTTTTATTTGTGGTCCGGAGACGCTGACATTTATGCTGCGTGATGAATTGGTTAATCTTGGATTGGAAAAACGAAAAATCCATTACGAATTATTTGTGTCCGGTTTATCCGAAGCTGATAAAAAACGCGCAGCTGAGGCGATGAAGAGCAAGTTTGATGGAACGAAAATAACTGTTGTCGAAGGTGGAATTGAAACTGATTTTGTGATGTCAGATGTTTATGACAATGTTTTGGAAGCTGCTTTGGCTGCCGGAGCTGATTTGCCTTTCGCCTGCAAAGACGGAATGTGCAGTACCTGTAAATGTAAAGTGGAAGAAGGAGAGGTTGTGATGAAAAAGAATTACGCCTTAGAAAAAGATGATTTAGACCAAAACTATGTGTTGAGTTGCCAATCCATTCCCACGACAGAAACACTTAAAGTAAATTTCGACGTATAATTTTAAAACAGAAAACAATGAGTGAGCAAGAGATAAAAGATTTAGAAAAGATTTTTCAAGAACGAATTTCGAATAATGAAAAAATCGAACCCAAAGATTGGATGCCGGAGAAATACAGACAGATGAATATTCGTCAAATTTCTCAACATGCCCATTCAGAAATAGTGGGGATGTTGCCGGAAGGAAACTGGATTACTCGAGCACCTTCTCTTTTGAGAAAAGTAACGCTTTTGGCCAAAGTTCAGGATGAAGCAGGACACGGGTTATATCTGTATAGTGCTGCCGAGACTTTGGGGATTTCAAGAGATGAAATGACAGAGCAGTTGCTTAGCGGGAAAGCCAAATATTCCAGTATTTTCAATTATCCAACGCTAACTTGGGCCGATATTGGCGCAATTGGTTGGTTAGTTGATGGTGCAGCAATTGTTAACCAAGTTTCGTTAACCCACACTTCTTTTGGTCCTTATGCCAGAGGAATGGTGCGTATCTGTAAGGAAGAAAGTTTCCACCAAAGACAAGGATATCAAATTATGTATATTCTTTCCAGTGGAACAGAAGAACAAAAAGAGATGGCACAAGATGCCCTTAATCGCTGGTGGTGGCCTTCATTGATGATGTTCGGACCGAGAGATGCAGAATCTACACACACCGATCAGTCGATGGCTTGGAAAATTAAAATTAAAACCAATGATACTTTACGTCAACAATTTGTAGATCAAGTGGTGCCACAAGCTGATATTTTAGGATTGACAATTCCTGATCCGGATTTAAAATTCAATGAAGAAACCGGACATTACGACTTTGGTGAAATTGATTGGGATGAATTCTGGCAAGTAGTAAAAGGCCACGGAATGTGTAATAAACAAAGAATCAAAGATCGTCAGGCAGCTTGGGATAACGGAAAATGGGTGAGAGAAGCAGCTTTGGCGCATGCGGAAAAACAAAAAGAAAGAGAAAAAGATAAAGTGAAAAAAGTAGGATAAAATTCTGCATAAAAAGTATGCAAACTTATGTGTGGAAAAAGCTTTAGTAATAAGTCAGTTTCCTGAAGTTGGTAGAAATTTATTCAACAGCAATTAGTAGTGTTAAAAGCAATCAATCCTAACAAATAGAATAGAAATTTTAAAAACAATATTTCATGTCAAAAGAAGAAGATAAAAAATCAACAAAAAACCAATGGCCCTTATGGGAAGTTTTTGTTCGAAGTAGAAACGGATTAGAACATCGTCATTTTGGAAGTTTACACGCTGCAGATGCAGACATGGCACTTAAAAATGCGAGAGATGTTTATACCAGAAGAATGGAGGGGGTCAGCATCTGGGTGGTAGAATCAAATAATATCAAAGCGTCAGACCCGTCTAAGAATACGGAACTCTTTGAACCGGCTGAAAATAAAATTTATCGCCATCCAACTTTTTATGATTTGCCGGAAGGAGTAGAGAATATGTAATAGGACTTTCATCCAAAAACTTTTGCAAGTATAAAAAGTGCAATCACTAAAGAATTAAATATTATGTCAGATACAAACAGAATTAAAACTACCTATGCAGTGGAAAACGACAAGGTCAGTTTCATATATGGAATTGCAGATAACTCCTTAATCCTTGCTCAGCGTGTGAGTGAACTTACCGGGCATGGTCCTTCGCTGGAAACAGATATCGCGTTGACCAATATCGCGTTAGACTTATTCGGTCAAGTGCGCATGTATTATCAGTATGCAGCAGATATTTTAGGGGATGGAAAAACAGAAGATGATTTGGCTTTTTTCAGAACAGAAAGAGAGTTTAAGAATGTACTTCTGGTAGAGCAACCCAATGAAGATTTCGCCTATGTGATTGCCCGTCAGTTTCTATTTGATCATTTTCATTTCTTGTTATTAGAGAAAATGCAAAAAAGTGAAGATGGTACGTTGGCTTCAATCGCGAGAAAAAGTATAAAAGAAGTAGCATATCATAGAGATTTCTCAAGCAATTGGATAAAACGTTTGGGAGATGGTACTGAAGAAAGTCATCAACGTATGCAAACTGCGATTAATGACTTATGGGAATTTACAGATGAATTGTTCCATAAAACAACAGCGGATGAGAAAATGATTGCAGAGGGGATTGCAGTAGATGTAGAAAAGTTGAGAGAAAACTATCACGAAAAAGTATTAAAAATATTAGATAAGGCTACTATCGAAGTTCCGGAAACCAAGTATTTTCAAAAAGGTGGGAAAGAAGGTGTTCATTCAGAACATATGGGACGTTTGTTGACCGATATGCAATACATGCAACGGACTTATCCCGGAATGAAGTGGTAAATATTTTGGAATACAAGTTGCTGTAAACATGCAAAGAGTTAATAACGAATGAAGTGTGAGTTTTAGAATGAAGAAGTAAAGTTATACCAAACCGAATTATTTTCAATCTATCCCGTATGTGTGGGATTGGTATGATGCCGAGAGATATAAGATTAGTTAGTTTAATCCAAAATTTTACGGAAGTCGATTCGGTATTATTCTGATCGTTGCCTTCAAAAAGAAGAAAAGATATGATCACATTAGCAAACAAAGTTGAAATAGATAAAAAGTTGTATCCGATATTAAAAGCGGTTGACGACCCTGAAATTCCTGTATCAATTATTGATTTGGGGATGGTTCGCGAAGCGATACTTGAAGGAAATACAGCAAAAGTAAAATTAACCCCAACCTATAGCGGTTGTCCTGCAACCGATATGATTCAGTTTGATGTGAAAATGGCATTGGAACAAGCAGGGTTTGATCACGAAGTAAGCAGTGTAATCGACCCGCCTTGGACCACAGACTGGATCACCGAAGATGGTCGAAAAGCATTGGAAGATTTTGGAATTGCCGCGCCGTTAGATGCTTCTGCCGATAAAAAAGCATTGATGGGAGAAAAACATATTCTTAAATGTACCCATTGCGGATCGACCCACACCAAAATGATCAGTCAATTCGGTTCCACTGCCTGCAAAGCACAGTTTAGATGTAAAGATTGCGGAGAGCCATTTGATTATTTTAAATGTTTGATTTAAAACTTTATAGAAATAAATGAGAAAAGGGTATTTTGCGGAAAATGCCCTTTTTTAATTGAATAATTTAAAAACTAAAATTAATGAGTAATTCCATACAGTACGAAGTAGTCAATCAAGTGGCGCAAATCACCTTAAATCGCCCGAAAGCTTTTAATAGTTTTAATCGGGAAATGGCTTTAGCTTTTCAAGAAGCCTTGAAAGAAGCTGAAAAAAGTAAAGAAGTGCGGGCTATTTTCCTAACCGGAAACGGAATAGCATTTTGCGCCGGACAAGACTTGAAAGAAGTTTTAGATGAAGATAAAAATCCCGGCTTCGAAAAAATTTTGGAGGAAGGATATAATCCGATTATCAAACTCATTCGCAACATCAAAAAACCTTTTGTAGCTGCTGTTAACGGAGTAGCTGCAGGCGCCGGAGCAAACATCGCTTTGGCTTGCGATATTGTCGTCGCTTCAGAACACGCGGCTTTTATCCAAGCGTTCAGTAAAATCGGATTGATTCCCGACAGTGGAGGAACTTTTTTCTTACCGCGCTTGATAGGTTTTCAAAAAGCTTCAGCTCTTATGATGTTAGGCGAGAAGGTGGACGCCAAAGAAGCAGAACAAATCGGAATGATCTACAAGGTTTTTTCCGCTGAAGAATTCGAGGAACAATCAACCGCCTTAGCAGAACAGTTAGCAAAAATGCCCACCAAAGCACTCGGACAAACCAAGGAGTTACTCAACCAATCGTATGACAACAACCTGGATCAACAATTGGATTTAGAAGGCAAACATCAAATTGAAGCTGCACAAAGCAAAGATTACAACGAAGGGGTGAATGCTTTTGTGGAGAAGAGGAAGCCTCAATTTACTGGGGAATAAGGAAAATGCGAATAAAGAAAAGTAATTAAATTTTCGGCCTTTTTTGTTTACCCCAAGCCCTAAAGGGAGCAAAAAAGGCCGAAAACGAGAAGTTTTTTGCAAAAAAAGCTATTTTAAACTATGGCTTAATTAATGAAAACATATTTAAAGTCCTCCCCATCCGGGGGAGGATTTAGGAGGGGGACCAAAAAAAGAATAACTAAAATTTTTTAATAAATGAAAGTATATTTAAAAGACCTCCTCATTTAAAGAAATGTTTGGAAGAAGGAAAAATTGAAAACAATTAAAGCTTTTTAATTAATGAAAACATATTTAAAGTCCTCCCCGTCCGGGGGAGGATTTAGGAGGGGGACCAAAAGAAGAAGTTGAAGTAATAGTTTTTTAATTAAAGAAAATAATCAACTCATTTCGATATTCGTAGTTAGTATAAAAACTTCCACATTAAAATTGAATATTAAATCAAAATAATTCGATACACAGCAAAACTGAGTATTGAAAGAAAAAATAAAAAATCGTTAATCAACAATCAAAAATCACTAATCTTAATATGAACATAGCAATAATAGGATCGGGAACGATGGGAAGTGGAATCGCACAAGTAGCCTCCACTGCCGGAAATACCGTAAAAGTTTATGATACCAGCAAAGAGGCACTTGAGAAAAGTGAAGCCGCTTTGGAGAAAATCCTCAGAAAAATCACCGATAAAGGAAGAATCACTGAGGAGGAAAAAAACCGAATTCAAGGAAATATCTCTTATGTCGAGCATATAACCGATTTGTCCGATGCGGATTTGACTATCGAGGCAATCGTAGAAGATCTGGATATAAAGAAAAAAGTTTTTAAAGAACTGGAAGACTGTCAACGGAAAGATTCCATTTTGGCCTCCAACACTTCTTCGATTCCTATTGCAACAATAGCAGCAGCTTTAGATCATCCGGAGCGTGTAATCGGAATTCACTTTTTCAATCCCGCTCCTTTGATGGCATTAGTGGAAGTTATTCCGGCTGTACAAACCTCAGAAGAGATTAAAAATCAAGTAGTAGACATTATTTCCGAATGGAAAAAAGTCGTGGTCGTTGCCAAAGATACACCCGGATTTATTGTAAATCGCGTCGCCCGTCCATTTTATGGAGAAGCACTGCGAATCTATGAAGAAGGCGGAGGAAGTTTTGGTGAGATCGATCGCGCGATGAAAGAAATAGGCGGTTTCAGAATGGGCCCTTTCCAACTGATGGATTTCATCGGAAACGATGTGAATTACAGCGTCACCGAAACAGTTTTTAAAGAATTCTATTACGACCCGCGTTACAAACCTTCTTTTACCCAAAAACGTTTTGCACAAGCGGGATATTTAGGAAGAAAATCGGGCAGAGGATATTATCACTATAAAGATGGAAAAATAGATACGTCAAAACATCCTGAATTGGAAAAGGAATTGAATCAGAAGAAATCAACAAAGATATTCGAACGAATTTTAGTAATGCTGATCAATGAAGCCGCGGATGCATTATTCCTAAATATCGCCACCGCAAAAGACATCGATTCCGCAATGACTAAAGGAGTAAACTACCCTAAAGGACTGTTAGCCTGGGCCAACGAAAAAGGAATCGATTGGTGTGTTAGCAAGATGGATGAATTATATGATATGTACCACGAAGACCGCTATCGTTGCAGTCCGTTGTTGAGGAAGATGGTTGCGAAGGGAGAAAGTTTTGAGATATAGAATAGGTGGTAGGGAGTAGGTCGTAGGTGGACAGAATTTTTAAATAATTAATCATGTAAATAGAATCTAAATATCACTTTAATTTTGAAGATTTATTGGTTTATCAAAAAGCGATGGATTTTGGGGAAGATGTTGATCGACAAGTAAAAGATTTTCCTAAATCAGAGCGTTTTGAGTTGATTTCTCAGTTTAAACGCGCGGCAGATTCTATTGCCTTAAATATTGCAGAAGGTTCAAGTGGCACCGACAAGCAATTTCACTATTACCTTGGAAATGCTTATCGGAGCACCCACGAATGCGTAACTTGT
>DATGSA010000332.1:0-14848 GCA_035303085.1 Flavobacteriaceae bacterium | reverse complement strand
AACTTCAGAAGCTGTAGACAAAGTAATGGAAGAAAAAGGAACTTCGCTTATCGTGGTCAATTCTGTTTGTGGTTGTGCGGCAGCTAATGCCCGTCCCGGAGCGCTTGACGCAGTCAAACAAGATAAAAAACCAGATCATCTATACACGGTTTTTGCCGGAGTAGATACTGAAGCTGTTGATAAAGCGAGAGATTATATGGTTCCTTTTCCACCAAGTTCACCGGCAATAGCATTGTTTAAAGACGGCGAATTGGTTCATATGTTGGAACGCCATCATATTGAAGGAAGACCAGCAGAAATGATTTCCGAAAACTTAAAACAAGCTTTTGAAGATTATTGCTAAATCAACGATCTTCTTCTAAAAGCATAAGATTTACAGCAGTTCATCTGCTGAATCTTGGGTTAATCCTTTAGTTAACCAATTGATTTTGAAAGCCACCAAGCCTTAATAGATTTGGTGGTTTTTTATTTTGAGTTAATTAATTCCATGTTTATTTTACCAGAAAAGAAAGTCTTAGGCTTAAAATCACACAAATCCTCGTTAATTGAGATTCAGATTTTTGGTAAAGGTTGTTGTGTCGCAATAGTACAGCTGAAAGATTATACCTGTGCTGAGCTTGCATGTACCGAGCGAAATCGAAGTATCGAAGTGCCTGTGCTAAGCGAAGTCGAAGCATCGAGATGTTATTCTTTAAAAACAAACAAAGCTCCCCACCTTAAAAAAGAAGGGGAAAAATACCTGAATCGAAGTTTTAGCTATTTTGGGGGCGGTTGTATCTTATAATTCAATTTAAAAATACGTAAGACAGTTCCTCTTTAAAAATAATGGCTATAGTTTACTTCTCCATTGATCCTCTGAATCTATGCGTAAAAGCACAAGGTTTATTCCGAATTTTGTGCGTAGAAAAATCAATTACACCTCACTAAAATCCTTAGATTTATAATATGTTAAATAATGAGTGTTTTTGTAAAGAACAGCTATTTTAAACTACAGCCAAAATAACCACTCCTATCTTCACCAAAAACCATTTTTTAATTCAAAATCCATTAACATTTCATTTGCAATGCTTATTTTTACAAAAAAATATAAAGCATTTATTGAGGCGTGGAGTTTTTCAAACAAAATAATTTTATTAAAGTTGCTGATTGTCATTTGAAAGTACCGGTTTTCAATTTCTATACAAATTAAAGTCTTTTGGAGATACTAAAATATATGTCGATTTTCTTCTTGGCCTCTTTTATTGGAGGTATTCCGCCAGGGTTAGTCAATATGTCGGTGGCTAAAGTAGTCTTAAAAAAAGATAAGAAGAATGCCTATCTCACTGCTTTGGGAGCTTGTTCCGCTTTATTCATACAAGGAGTAATTGGAATTTCCATGGCCAAGTACATTATTAAAGAAACAAGTATTCAAGCGAACATGCTTAAGATCGGCGTGGTTATATTTGGACTCCTATCGCTTTATTTTCTGATCGCCGCTTTGAGAAACAAACCTTTTAAAACCGGTTCTTCAAAAAATCGTTTCGGCAAAAACATGATAAAAGGATTTTTCATTTCAGCTTTAAATATATTACCCATCCCTTATTATATCATTATCAGCACTCAACTCAGCGCTGATATGCGGGATTTTTATACCTGGCCGCGTACCCTTTTATTCGCTTTTACCATTTCATGCGCTACCTTTTTAGTGCTGTCTATTTATATCGGCGCTTTTCTAAAACTTCAAAAACGAACCAACCTCTTGGTAAAATATGCCAATTTTTTTATGGCTGCCTTAATGTTTGTTATTTTTATAATTACTTTATTCCGTGCAATTCATGCCGACAGCTAAGAACTTTTATGAAAGTGTTTACGCGGTGGTTCGCCAAATTCCCTATGGATGCGTTACCAGCTACGGAGCGATTGCCAAAGCTATCGGTGCTCCAAAAAGCGCCAGAATGGTAGGGTATGCTTTACAACATTCTCCGGGAGATGTTCCGGCACATCGCGTACTTAATCGAAATGGTGTACTGACAGGAAAACATCATTTCCCGGGAGAAAATCTGATGCAACAACTCTTAGAAAATGAGGGATTGACCGTTATAACAAATCAGGTCCAAAACTTTGAAAAACACTTTTGGGAACCGAAAATTCAATAGGGAAGTCCGCTTTTTTTATGGGTGTTTTCAATCGCTTTTTCATCTTTGTAATCCAACCATTTTTGTCCTTTCCACTTCCGCATCAGATTATCATAATTACGCATAATCGCAATATTGTAAACTGCTTTTCCAAGGTTTTTAGGATTTCTTGCTAAGGCCCTCAGACTTAAGGAAAATCCCGGAGTGAGGTATTGCATATAATGCCAATATCCTTCCGGCATATACAAAGCTTCCCCGTGATTTAATTCACATTCAAATCCTTTAGCTTTTTTTAAAGCCGGCCATTTATCAAAATCAGGATCAGAAAAATCAATGTCCTCTCTGGCAATCAAAGCATAAGGAACTTTATAAAGGTGTTTTGTCTCTGAAGGCGGAAAAAGTAAACACCGCTTTTTTCCGGCAAAATGAAAATGTAAGATATTGGCCAAATCAATATCAAAATGGATAAATACACTTGCATTTTTTCCTCCAAAAAATATAAAAGGTAATTTTTTAATCAGTTTTAAACCGATATCCGGATAGTCAAAATCGCCTTGAAGCTCCGGCACTTCTTTTAATAAGCTATAAAGAAATATCCGATAATCTGTAGGCTTGGTCTGCAAGAGTTCGATGTAATCACGCATTTTCATTTTTGCGTGAGGTTCATTAAATTTTTCATCTGCTGTCACCGGCCGATTGTCATATAAAGGCACTTCCTTGTCTCCGGCTATTTCACTTATATAATCAAAATTCCATTTTTTATAAGCCCCCCAATCCTGTGTCAACTTTTCGATGACCACCGGTTTTTGAGGTTTGAAATAATTCGCTATAAAATCTTCCTTAGTTATTGTTTTCACCCGATCAATTCGTTCGACTTGAAAACCCTTCGATTTTTTCATGTTTCTTGATTTCATCAAAATCTTATGTACCGGTACAAATCTAAATAAAACCTTCTTTTAAAGTCTTCTAATCAAATAAATTATATTTAAGCGTATCATCAGCCGGATTGATTTTCAAATGCAATTCCTTCTTAAAATCAAAAATCGGTAACAGCCAATTTATCGCTGAATTTATAAATACTTAAGTCGAAATTTGTTACCTTTGTTTATCAATCCTTAAAACACAATTGATATGAATAAAATTACAGGTTTTCTCTTTGCATTTCTAATGGTTACCATTGGTTTTGCGCAGGGACATGAAACATTTGACAATTTTGATGAACCGGAAACTTCTTACGAGACCGGCACATTTATAGGTCAAGATGGTTCCACTTGGAACTATGTTGAGGCCAGAGGAGATACTCAAGCAGAAATTGAAGAGGGCAATAAAGCCATAATGCTGGGCAGAAACAGAACTCCGGATGCTGAACTTACTTCAGGTACGCTTCAAAACGGAATAGGTACATTAATGTTCACTTATATGCAAGCTTTCAGTTCGGATGTTGAACTTGAAGTTTATGTAAATGACGATTTAGTTTATACCGCTACAAGCGATGGACAACAAGGAGAAGCTATTACTACAGATGAAATTGTAGTGAATGCGGAAGGTGATTTCACCTTGAGATTTTTCAACCCTAATGGAGGTCAAGTCAGTATAGATGACATCATCTGGACCGGTACAAGTGACGAAACAACACTAAATATTACTTCTCCTTCTGACGGACATGTGTATCCTCCCGAAGTGTTGGCTACTATTCAGTTTAATATTACCAATTTTGATATTTCTACCGATGCAGACGCCGGCGATGGAGATGGATATGTACAGTACCAAATCGATGAAGGAGATTTTAACAATCACTTTACTACCCAAGCCATTGAATTGGACGAGTTAACCGCTCCGGGAGAACATGAAGTGGTTTTAAGGTTGGTGGATAATGACGGAGATCCTATAGACGGATTAACAGATTCTGTCACTTTCTTTTTAAGTGAATATATTGAAGTTTCTACTATTGGAGAATTGAGAGAAGGCACCTTAGACGGTTATTATACATTGACCGGAGAAGCGGTATTGACTTATCAGCAAAACTTCCGTAACCAAAAATATATTCAAGACGACACCGGAGCTATCCTGATAGACGATAATCCGGGAGTAATTACTACTACTTACAACAGATATGATGGAATCACAGGAATCACAGGAGTTTTGAATAAGAATAATGGGCTGATGCAGTTTCAACCTATGCATGATACCGATGCTGCTACTTCTACCAATAACTCTATTGTTCCGATTATCATTAGCATTGAAGATTTAATGAGTGACCCTGATGCCTATGAATCTCAAGTTATCGCCTTTGAAAATGTGCGTTTTGACTTAGCCGATGACGAAGTTGAATTTGAAACCGGGCACAATTACACTTTGATTGATGAAAATGACAATACGACAACAATGAGAACCAACTTCTTTGATGCTGATTATATAGGAGATCCAATTCCAACAGGATTTCAGGATGCAATGGTAGGAATTGCTGCCAGATTCTATGAAGATGGCCAAATATTTATCAGAGATACCGATGACTTAGAAGGAACTCCTCTTTCTACTGAAAGTTTTGATAAAAATGAAGTCAGCGTTTATCCTAACCCGGCTTCAAATGTTTTAAACATCGCGTTGGAAGGTAAAGCACAAGTAGAGATTTACTCTATTCTAGGAAAACGAGTCGTTCAGACAGAAGTTCAAAATCAGAAAGCTATTGCTGTAGATAATCTGATTTCAGGAGTTTATTTGGTTAAAATTATACAAGACGGAAAAGCAGTTACTAAAAAACTGATTATCCAATAGTTTTAAACGAAAAACAGATTTAAAAGCGTTCGTCAGTTGCGAGCGCTTTTTTTATTACACTAATCTTTTATTTTGTAATTTGCTGCCTATGTCTGAGATTAATATAATGTTGAGAGACAATAATTTACTGATTTAAATTAAACTTATCCGTATGAACAGGAGTCAACTCGGTATTGCTTAATTTTGTATTGATGAAAGCAGCTAATCTCGAGAACCGTATTTTTTCTATTAAAAACCGGCAGGATTTTGAATCTACCGCCTTGGATATTTTTTGTTATCAATATGAAAACAATTCGACCTATAATTTTTATTGTCGGGCGATTAATAGAAAACCGGGTGAAGTAGATGCATTGCATAAAATTCCATTTCTTCCTATAGAGTTTTTTAAAGCACATCAGATTCTTAATGATAATGTTGAATATGAAGAGATTTTTACCAGTAGCGGCACAACCGGGAGTCAACCCAGTAAACATTATGTAGCCGATTTATCCTTGTATGAGAAAACATTTTATCAGGCCTTTTTTCAGTTTTATGGAAATCTCAAAGGTTATGTGGTGTTGGCTCTGCTTCCCTCCTATTTGGAACGCACCGGATCCTCATTGATCTATATGGCTAATGCTTTTATAAAAAGCAGCAAACATCCGGAAAGTGGCTTTTATTTACACGAATATGAAAAGTTGGCCAAAAAATTAAAACGATTAGATGCGCAAGGACAAAAAGTTCTTCTAATCGGCGTTTCATTCGGTTTATTGGATTTAGTTGAAAGCGAAACTTTTTCATTAAAAAATACTATTGTTATGGAAACTGGTGGGATGAAAGGCCGACGAAAAGAAATGACACGTCAAGAATTACATCAGATTTTGGCAAAAGGATTTGGAGTAAACCGGATTCACAGCGAATACGGAATGACGGAATTGCTCTCACAAGCTTATTCTCAAGGAGAAGGTTTATTTTCTTGTCCGTCAACTATGCAAGTTCTCATAAGAGAACCCGAGGACCCTTTCCATTTTTTATCCGATGGCAAAAATGGTGGACTGAATGTTATCGACTTGGCCAATTTACATTCTTGTTCCTTTATCGCCACACAAGATTTAGGACGAAAACATGCCAGTGGTAAATTCGAAATATTGGGACGTTTTGACCATAGTGACATCCGCGGATGTAACTTATTAGTCCTGTAAAATTCTGACTTCTTGTTATTTTCCTGTTAATAAGTTTGATTAATCGTTTTATTTTCCTTTACTTGCAGTAGCTAAGATGAAGTTTTTTCATGATAGATTGGTTAGTTAGCTTGGAAAACCCGGACAATGTCCGGGTTTCCTAATTTTAATAAAATTGCAAACTTCTAATTGTCAGAAGACTATCAAAAAAACATGACTTATTTCATCATATAAATCTCCTACAAAAAACAGCCGAATGAGAACCTTATTTTTATTTTCAGCATTTTTCTTTTGTTTTGTTATTAATGTTTCCGCACAAGAAGGAGGGATTAACTGGATGAGCATGGACGAAGCTTTAGAAGCACAAAAAAAAGAACCTAAAAAAATAATATTAGACGCCTATACAGATTGGTGTTATCCTTGCAAACTCATGGATAAAAGAACTTTCGGAAATGAGCAAGTAGCAGCTTTTATCAATAAAAACTTTTATGCAGTCAAATTCAATGCAGAAGGAAACGAAGAGGTCTATTATAAAAACAAGATGTACTCCAATCCCAAATATGATCCGGCTCGTGCAGGAAGGAGAAATCACCAGCACGATTTTGCTAAAGCTCTAAGGGTAAGGGCCTATCCCACTATTGTATATTTTGATGAAAGAGGCAGCATTATCGCTCCTATTCCCGGTTATCAGAAACCGGCACAAATCGAAATATATCTAAAAATGATGTTGAACGATGACTATAAAAAATTGTCTTCTAACGAGGAATTCAAAGCATACCAAGAAAATTTCGAATCTACCTTTAACGATTAATCAAATTAAAATTCAATACTGACCATTCCTTTTTCACCGGTATAATGAAAAGGGATTTTTTTATCTGCACAGGTCTGTTTCCATCTTCGCACCATATTCTTATAGTTACTTCCGTCGGCAATCACCCGTTGGGGTTTTAAAGAATCCAATACCCGATCCAAATTTATTTTAGGCGAATGGCTTAATAAAATATCTGTGGGATAGGTTTTTGGTGGTAACTGCCAAACCCCGACACTGTCAATTATCAACAATTCAAAATCATCAATTTTATAATAATTTTTTATTCCGGTAGAATATTGTAATTCCTTAATTCCCAGAGCATCTTTAATGCCTTTTTCAAAATACCACGTTTGATTTTTAGTAGTATTACTCACTATCTCAATATCCTTACCATGATGAAAACCCAAAACACTGGCACGATTTTGATGAAATATATAAAACCGCTTCATCTCGGCCCGTTGGTTATATTCATAAACATAGACCAATTGCAATATTATTATCATTATTCCCAACAACCAGCGATATAGTTTTGATTTCAAATGAAGCGTTGCCGCCAATAATCCGATTAATATCACAGATAAGATCAACATCGATGGAGAAAAATAAATATGCTTAAACAAGAAACTATCTTTTTCCGCCACCCAATTGACCGTCATTTGTAATAAATCCAATATACCTCCATATATTTCAACCAAAATCAGCGGTAGTTTGGTAAAACTACTAAGCAAAATAACAAAGACCCCGGCACCTAAAATAATTCCGAGAAATGGAAGAATCAAAAGATTACTGATGAAAAACAATCCGGGAAATTGATGGAAATAATATAAACTCAAAGGAAGAACCCCTAATTGTGCTGCTAAGGTAACACTGATCAGACTTCCTATTCTTTTGAAGACCGAATTCCTTTCCGGAAAGAGCAGCATAAACTTTTTGTAGAACAACAGAATCGATAAAACCGCTGCATAACTCAACTGAAAACCCACCGCTAAGATATTATTGGGATTTACAATTACTAAAACCAAAGCAGATAAGCATAACATATTTATAGAGAATACTTTTCGCTGAAAGAACATTCCCAGACTCAGGAAAGAAAACATGGTTACTGCGCGTAATATTGAGGGCGATAATCCAACTATATAAGCATAAACCCACAGCAGTATTATCAACAAACAACTCCTGATGATTTTTCCTTTTGGTAGATAAAGTAATGGTCTTAATAAAAACATTAAAAAGTATAACAGTACTCCGACATGGAGTCCGGAAACAGCTAAAACATGCACCACTCCAGCATCTGCAAACTTTGAATAGGTATCTTTGGATAGTTCTCTTTTTTGTCCCAGCAGCAAAGCTTCTATTAAAGAAATTTGCTCAGCAGAGAAATTACTACGTTTCAGATTTTGTTTGATTTTACTTCTCAGTCTTGATGCTCTACCCTGAAAACTGAGCGTTTGATTTGAACTAATATATATTTCATCAGGATGAACCCTTGCTTGTTTCAGTATATTCTTACTTGCCATATGCTTGGCATAATCAAACTGATACAAATTTAAAGGACTGAATATATCGGATAAATCTGTTTTCAAAAACAGGTTTTCATCTACTGCCAATCCGGCAAAAGTCGAATCTCTTTGAATGGTTAATAAAATTTCACCCTCCATTCTTCTCCCATTCAAGCTCTCCAATTCGGCAACATAATTGTGTTGATAGGTGCTTGATTTTAAAACCTCTAAAACTTTTAGTTTCATCAGTGCGGGTTCCCAATAATTTTCATGTATGTAATGGTTACTGTTATTTTCCGGTTGATGCCATTGCGTATTAATCATTCCTACAACACAAAGGAGAAGAAAAGTGGCAGCACCAAAAAATATATCTTGAAAAACTAATCTTTTAGCTCGGAAGAAGGTAACTAAAAAAACAAAAAAGCTTACTCCAAAAATCAAATAAAGCAATTGAAGTTCAGGTTTCCAACAAAATCCGAGTAGAACTCCGAAAATAAATGAAACCGTAATAAAAACCGGAAGTGCATAAGGCTTTTTCATATTTTAAAATTAGACAAAAAAGCTTAATTCCTGAATATTATTGGAAAATAACAAGGAAAATAGAAATGTAATCGTTAAAAAGCAACCGAATTATAAGCGATTTGTTTTCTAAACTGTCGGTATCACTTAGATCACGGTTTGAATTTTTACAAAGTCCTCAAATTTTCCCTTCGTCTTTAGAAAAGTTTGAGTGCCTTAAAATCTTAACACGATAAATCACATTCAATCGTCAATCAATCTGCTATGTAAAACTTCACCGGAAATTTTTAGAACTAAGTAGACAAGAATTTTGCCCGGCAACCATCAATTAAAATCAAATGGCAGAATCCAAAACAAGTTTGAAAAAAGTTTTAACTTCCAAGTACCTGGACAAATGGCGTTGAAGTTTTTAACATTATTTTAAAATAATTCGACCGCTTTATAAAATCCTTCTGGCCTCCACAAAAGATTTTTGCCAATAGGCTTCTTTCAGACGAGAAATCATCACTCCTTTTTTAGTGGAAGAATGAATAAATTCTACATTTCCATTTCTATTTTTCACCACCAACCCTAAATGATTAATCACATTTCGTGAATTGGTTTTAAAAAACACCAAATCCCCTTCTCTGACTTCATTCAATTTTATTCTTTTTCCTTGTTTAGCAATCTCTCGGGAACTTCGCGGTAAGAAAATATCCCCTGCATTCAAAAAGGATAAATAAATCAACCCGGAACAATCCATGCCTTTTTCAGACATGCCGCCATATTGATATTTTGTTCCCATATATGATTTGGCATAATTGACAACTCTTGTAGCTAATTCTGTTGCTTCCGGACTTTCTTCTTTAAAATCTCTTGAAACGGGTTTTTCTATCCCGGATTTTTTATTTTTATAATCTCTTTTTGAAATACTGCGATCGTATTTACCCTTATATACCGACTTGCTGATTTTTTTTGAAGATCCGCAGGAAGCTATTAAGCCACAGCAAATTAATATAAGAAACCAATTTTTCATAAAGATTAGCAACAGTAAATCATCCTAAATTAGTGGTTTTACCATAGGGCGAAAAATTAATTATTTAGGAGAAATAAATAATATTCAGGTAAATATAAAAAATATAGATACATTGAAATTTTTAACGGAATAATTTTTCAGCACATACCGATGATGATACCCCCAAAATTAGAAAAAGCAGATCAAATAGCTATTGTAGCCACCGCCAGAAAAGTAAATTCTGAAGAGTTAGTTTTTGCTCAAAAATTGTTGAAAGAATGGAAACTAACTCCGGTTTTGGGAAGCAGTATAGGGCTTTCAGAAAATCAATTTGCAGGAACTGACCAAGAAAGAACAAAAGATTTTCAACAACAATTAGACAATCCGGATATCAAAGCGATTTGGTGCGCGCGAGGGGGATATGGCACGATTCGAATGCTGGATTCGTTGGATTTTTCCAATTTTAAAAAATCACCAAAATGGATTATCGGTTACAGTGATATTACAGCGCTTCATGCACAGGTTCATAAAATGAAAATTGCCAGTTTACACGCCGAAATGCCTACTTTAATTGGTGAAAAATCAACAACGACAAAAAGCAGTTTAAAAAATATATTATTCGGAGAAAAGCCAACTTATCAATGGCAAAATAATTCAAAAATCTTCCGAAATGGAGTAGGGGAAGGCGCTTTAGTCGGCGGAAATCTATCGGTATTATATTCACTTTGTGGCAGTCCCACAAGTCTTAATCCGGCAGGAAAAATTTTGTTTTTAGAAGATTTAGATGAATATCTATATCACATCGACCGAATGATGCAAAATTTAAAACGCAACGCTTGGTTTGAAAACCTGGCCGGATTAGTAGTAGGAGGGATGACCGAAATGAATGACAACGAAATTCCTTTTGGACAAACCGCAGAAGAAATCATTTGGGATATCGTAAAAGACTATAGCTTTCCGGTTTGCTTCAATTTTCCCGCCGGACATATTCAAGATAATAAAGCGCTGATTTTTGGAGAAAAAGTTGTTTTGAAAGTTGGCAAATCCAATAATAATTTATCTTTTCATTAAATTTAAATCACTTTAGTACATGAAATCATTTCGCGTCGAAAAATACTCTACTGCTTATAAAAACCAATGGGATGATTTTATCCGAAATTCCAAAAATGGAACTTTTTTATTCCACAGAAACTTTATGGATTATCACGCCGATCGATTTGAGGATTATTCGTTGATGGTTTTTGAGAAGAAAAAACTCGTTGCATTACTTCCTGCAAATCTGGCAGAAAACAAGCTCTTCTCACATCAAGGCTTAACTTACGGCGGATTAATTTTACCCAAAAACCTCAAATTTGAAAAAACTATAAAAGCATTCAAAGCAGTTTTAGTTCATCTTGAAAATGTTCCTATTCCGCAATTGGCTTTAAAACTCGTCCCCAAAATATATCATCGTTATCCCGCTGACGAAATCGATTATTTGCTTTTCTTACTAAAAGCTCACCTTATTAAAACCGATTTATCTTCCACTATTTTGCAGTCCGATTCATTAAAAATTCAGTCCAACCGAATAGAAGGGGTTAAAAAAGCAAGAAAACACAATTTACAAATTGAAAAAACCAATCAATTCGATCGGTTTTGGAATGAAATTCTGATCCCAAATTTACAGGAGCAATTTAAAACGCAGCCTGTTCACAACTTGTCGGAAATTCAGGATTTAGCTAATAAATTTCCCAAAAACATTCATCAATATCAGGTGGTAAAAGGCGATAAAATTGTGGGGGGATGTACTATATTTGAAACTGCAACCACCGCTCACGTACAATATATTTCTGCCGATAACAACCGTCAACAATTCGGTACACTTGATTTTCTCTTTCAATATTTAATCGAAGAAGAATTTGCAGATAAAACATATTTTGATTTTGGTATTTCTAATGAAAACAAAGGTTTGAATCTTAACAAAGGTTTGTTGTATTGGAAAGAATGTTTTGGGGCCAGAGGAATTGTCTATCCCACGTATCAAATTGAAACTAAAAATCATTATTTGTTGGATGAAGTGTTTTTATGAGAAGCGTCTGCGGCGGGTTATCGGATTAGCTGGTTATTGGGTAAGAAAAACTCGAACTCGAAACGTAATCTTCCAATAACAGCATTCAAAAAATTAAATTCCGGCACGAAGACTTTCCTTATAATTTATTATATTCATTTAAACACTTGTTGCCGATGAAAACTTTAAAACTGCGCAAATTATTACAAGAATATATCAACTATGCCGATGAAAAAAAGATAAAAGCTTTATTTACATTGGTCAAAGATGATATTGTATATCAAAATCATTGGAAAGATGACGCTTTTGTAAAGGAAATGGAGAAACGCGTAGAAGACTACGAATCGGGAAAATCTAAAGGAAAAGATTGGGAAACTGTGAAAAGTAATTTGGGTTAATATTTAAAGGCTGTAGTTTAATTCAACGATGATTTTTCTATATTAATACGAATTGGATGAAAAAACCTAAAAAGAAAGATGAAATTCACTTTTCATTCCAATATCACTACCTAAGAATTTTAGGAGAAAGCTGAATCGATTCCAATGATGTTTAAACTTTAGCGAAAAGATTTAATCGTCAACGCAGTTTTAAACTTGAGCCAATTTCAGTTAAGACAACCGCGTTTGAAAAATCATATTAAAAGTTACAACCGCCCCGAAAATAACTGAACCTGCGGTTCATTTATTTTGTCCCCTCCTTTTTTAAGGTGGGGAGCTTTATTTTTGGTTTAAATGACTGTAAATCAAAGATAAACTCTTTTGTTTTAGACTATCTATTTTCTTTTATTTTTTAATAAGGTAACGTTGTTTTTTGCTTTTAAGTTACCAAGTTGCAACACGAAATCTTTTCTGTTTTTAATGAGGTAGTCTTATTTTTTACTTTTAATTTCCTCTGAATCAAAAGACAAAAGCTCCTTTCCTTTTCAAGGAAAGGACAGCTTGACAATCAAACTTGTTTGATTGTCAAGCAGGTAAGGCTTCTTGCTTTTTACAGCAACAATGTTCTGAATTTCAACATTGTAGTTTAATTCAACGATGATTTTTCTATATTAATACGAATTGGATGAAAAAACCTAAAAAGAAAGATGAAATTCACTTTTCATTCCAATATCACTACCTAAGAATTTTAGGAGAAAGCTAAATCGATTCCAATGATGTTTAAACTTAAGCGAAAAAGATTTAATCGTCAATGCAGTTTTAAACTTGAGCCTATTTAAACAAGTTCAAAAACACGAGACACGAAACCTTACAAAAATGCCTCTGTGCTCCTCTGCGTAAAACTCCGCGCCTCAGCGTGAAACCCTGGACGAGTTGCGGGTTGACGGGTTACGAATTGGCGGATTACGGATTATCGGATAAGAAAAAACAAAACCCGAAACCCAACAGAAATAAAGAAACTTTCAATCGGGTTTTATCAATTCTCATTTACTAAACTTATATTTGCACTTTAACCAAGTTTATTTCTATGAATCCTTTACAAGCCATTTCTCCAATTGATGGTAGATATCGTTCCAAAACTCAAAATTTATCCGGTTATTTTAGTGAAGAAGCCCTCATCGGATATCGAATCAAAGTAGAAGTCGAATATTTTATCGCTTTATGTGAACTCCCTTTACCGCAACTTTCCGGAGTTGATAAAGCAGTTTTTCCAAAGTTAAGAGAAATCTATGCTGATTTTTCTTTAAAAGATGCCAAAAAAGTAAAATCTATAGAATCCGTTACCAACCACGATGTAAAGGCAGTAGAGTATTTTATCAAAGAGAAGTTTGAAGAACTTGGTCTGTCGGATTCAAAGGAATTTATTCATTTGGCATTGACTTCCCAAGATATTAATAATACCGCTGTTCCACTTTCTTTAAAAGATGCGATAACCAGAATTTATTTTCCTAAACTCAACAAATTAATCGACAAATTAGAAGATTTATCGGTCACTTGGGAAAATATACCGATGTTGGCAAGAACTCACGGTCAACCGGCTTCTCCAACCCGATTGGGAAAGGAAATAAAAGTTTATGCTGTACGGTTAAAAGAACAATTAAATCGATTGGAATATACGCCTATCGCCGCTAAATTTGGGGGAGCTACGGGAAATTTCAATGCACATCACGTCGCTTATCCCGACATTGACTGGTTTGAATTTGGCAATAATTTTGTCGAGAATATTTTAGAATTAAAACATTCTTTTCCTACCACACAAATTGAACACTACGATCATTTAGCGGGAATTTTTGATGGCATGAGAAGAATCAATACCATTATTAAAGATTTAAATCAAGATATTTGGACCTACATTTCGATGGATTATTTTAAACAAATTATCAAAAAAGGAGAAGTAGGTTCTTCAACCATGCCGCATAAAGTCAATCCGATTGATTTTGAAAATTCAGAAGGAAATATCGGAATAGCCAATGCTTTATTTGATCATCTATCCAACAAATTACCTGTCAGTCGTTTACAACGAGACTTGACCGATAGTACTGTATTAAGAAATATCGGTGTGCCGATTGGTCATACGATGATCGCCTTCCAAGCAACTTTAAAAGGATTGGACAAATTGGTTTTAAATGAAACGAAAATTCACGCTGATTTAGAGAATAATTGGGTCGTGGTCGCAGAAGCCATCCAAACAATTCTAAGACGAGAAGGATTTAAAAACCCTTATGAAGCTTTAAAAGACCTGACCAGAACCAACACGGAAATCAATGCTAAATCAATTGCTAAATTTATCGATGGACTCGAAATTTCAGAAGAAGTCAAAACAGAATTGAAAGCGATTACCCCACAGAATTATACGGGGATATAGTGAGTGGTGAGTGGTGAACTGTGAATAAAATAAACAATTGACTATTTACCATTCACAATTTACAATACAACGAAACCCAAGTAAAACAATTCACTATTTACCATTCACAATTTACAATACAACGAAA
>DATGSA010000331.1:0-7218 GCA_035303085.1 Flavobacteriaceae bacterium | reverse complement strand
TGAATCTATTATTGACGATATTGTAAGAAAAAGAACAGCCCAAAATAAAAACAAAGATAATAACATAGAAAATTGAATGATATGAAAACTCCAAAAACAATATTGGTGGCCTTGGATTTAAGTGCAACCGATAAAACCCTGATTACTTATGCCTCTTTTTTGGCAGAAACCTTAGACATAGAGCAAGTTTATTTTGTTCACAACATCAAGAAATATAAGCTTTCCCAGCTTTTCGCTGAACAATTAAAAGATATTAATCTCGATGAAATAATCAGTGAAGAAATCAATGAAAATGTTGAAGATCTTTTTAAAGCTTCAGTTTCTTGGGAGGTTTTGATTTCTGAAGATCCCTATACCGAAACGCTGATTAATTATATTGTGGATAAATACGACATAAATCTGGTTTTACTGGGAAACAAAAACTATCTAAAAGGCAGTAGTACTGTGAGCGGGAAGTTATTACGCATGCTGAAATGCGATATGTTATTAGTACCAAAAGACCCAGATTTCTCGCTAAATAATATTTGGATAGGAACTGATTTTTCTCGTGAATCCAGAAAAGCACTGGGCAAAGCACTCAGCATTTCTAAAATCAGCGGTGCTTCTTTGACTGCTGCTCACGTTTACAATGTTCCCCTTCAATTTTCCCCTTATTTACCAAAAGGTGCTATGGCGCCCAAAATTCAAGAACACGTAGCCGAAAAATTTGATAAACTCATCAATAAAATAGGATCCGACATCCCGATAAATCAAAAAATCATTCCCGGACGCGAATCAGGTATCGCCGAACAACTAATCCATGAAGCTCAAGAAGCTAACGCAGACTTATTGTTGGTAAGCGATAAAGGAAGCAATAACTTCTCTACTCTATTGATCGGTAGTTCAACTGAAAATATATTTAATCAAATAACAAAACCAGCCTTGTGGGTTGTTAAACGGTAATTGTTGATGGAGATAATTAGTGATTCCACCGAAGCTCTTTTAGTTTCGGTGGACGAAGAAGGTGGTCCGTTATTAATCGACCTTTAAGCTCTCCTCAATTGTGTTGACCGTTTTGGTTCATAATTCATGACGCAGGTTTAAAAAGGCGTTGAAGAACAAGTCTTTTTCGTTATAGTAAAGAATAGCATTGAGGTTGGGCTAAAGCTCAGTTGTTGGGAGTCTTTTTTGGCAGACTGTAATAGATTTTAGCTTCTTGTCAAGTTAAAACAACTTGAAGAGGTCAACCTTTAAAACAGAAAACTTACCATGTTTTATTAAATACTCAAGACATTAAATCTATTAGCCGTTAGATAAATCCAACGGCCTAAAAACACAACTCTATTTCGGGCTTTAGTCCAATCTGAACACTGCTGTCAAGCAATTGAACCTTTCCTCCAATCTGTATTAAAATCGAAAATATCAACCTAAAATTTCAATCAAACCCAAAATAGGTAACTATAACCCCACTTTTAAAAAAATCAGGTTTCATAAATCAGTCATTCTTCATTGTTATCCAATCCCTCATCACCCGAATTTTCTGATTTTTCATCCGTGGATTTCTTGTCTTTAGCTTTTTTAGTTTTAGGTATTTCAAATCCTGATTTATCCATCGGATTCATTTTTTGAAAAGCTTCCATAAAGTCCATCGGTATCGGCATAAACACGTAGCTTGTATGTTCTGAAGCCACTTCAGACATGGTTTGAAGAAAACGAAGTTGTAATGCTGCCGGAGCGGTCTCGATCATTTCTGCAGCATCTACCAATCGCTTGGCAGCTTGGAATTCTCCTTCTGCATTAATCACTTTAGCACGACGAACACGTTCTGTTTCTGCCTGACTGGCCATCGCTCGTTTCATGTTTTCAGGCAAAACCACATCTCTAACTTCCACCGAAACCACTTTAATTCCCCAAGGTTCGGTTTGTTCATCTATTCCCTTTTGGATATGCTTGTTAATTTTATCGCGTTCTGCCAGCAATTCATCCAACTCCACTTGCCCGATGGTACTCCGCAAAGTAGTCTGCGCCAACATCGAGGTAGCGTGAATATATTGTTCAACTTGAATCACCGCTGCTTCTGCATTGACCACTCTAAAAAAGTTGATGGCATCAACATATACCGTTACGTTGTCTTTGGTGATTACCTCCTGTTTATCCACATTAATGGTCAATACACGCAGATCTACGCGTTGTATTTTATCAATAAAAGGAATCAGCATAATCAATCCCGGTCCTTTTACTGTTTGAAATTTTCCTAATCTAAACACCACCGCGCGTTCATATTCTCTAAGAATTTTAAAAACTTGACTGACAAAAATCCAAACCACTAAAATCAGTGGAACCAACCACACCAACGTTGACGAAAAACCTCCTACTTCATCCATAATTTATATCTTTTTATAATCATTAAAAAAATCTATTCGCAATTCTGATTAAGTATTTACCTCTTTTTTCACAGGTGGCTTCCCAACTTTTAAAGTTAAGTTTTCCACCTCGAGAATAATACACTGCTCACCTTCTTTCAAATTTTCATCACTGACAGCATTCCAGTATTCTCCCACGACAAAAACACGACCGTCTTTACTGTCTATATCATCTACTACTCTGGCTGTTTTCCCAACCATCACACTCGTTCCGGTAGCTGAATCGGTAAATTGAATTCTGATTCCTTCAAAGGCAATCCATATAAAAAACAACACCATCACGATAGTAGAAGGAATTAACCACGCAAAAGAAATCGACATCGGTTCGGGCATATCTTGAAATAACATCAGTCCGCCCAAGAAAAAAGCCACAGCTCCCCCGGCGATTAATATTCCGAATGTGGGAGTAAAAGCTTCCGCCACAAACAAACCAACGGCTATGAGAATTAAAATAAATCCGGCGGTGTTGAGTGGAATAACAGCAGAAGCAAACAACACCAATATCAATGAAATTACGCCAGCCACCCCGGGAATTATAGCACCCGGATTCGTCACTTCACCGATAATGCCGTAAATGGACAGCATGGTTAAAATCAAAATCACTTCCGGTCGAATAAGTATCGCCAACCATTTTTCAGCGGCATTGGGCGGCAGCGTTTCTATCTGAGCATTTTCGGTTTCAAGGATTTTTCCTTCGACCTCCATTCCATTCATTTGCGCTAACAGATCTGTACGATTCTCGGCTATAAAATCGACTACATTTAACTCCACGGCTTTATCTGCGGTAACTGATTTCCCATCTCTTACTGCAGTTATGGCCCATTCAGCATTTCTTTCTCGCTTTTTGGCTATGCTTTCGATGTAGCTTTCTGTGTGTTGAAATATTTTCTTTTGCATAACCGAATCCATTTGAGCTTCTCCGCCCCCCATTTGCACAGGCGAAGCTGCACCGATATTTGTAGCCGGTGCCATCGTAGCGATATCAGCAGCCATGGTGATGAAAGTTCCTGCACTGGCTGCGGAAGCACCTTCGGGAGAAACATAAACGACGATTGGCATATCATCTGAATCAAACATGGTTTGCACGATATCTTTGGTAGATTCCAATAACCCGCCCGGCGTATCCATTTCTATGATCAGCGCAATACTCCCTTGTTCTCGTGCTTTTTCCAAACCTCTTTTTACATAGTTTGTGGTGAGTGGTGAGATAGCGCCTTCAATACGAATCAAGGTGATTTTCTCTGTTTCAGCAGAAGATTGTCCTGAAACCGGTTGGAAAAGACCTCCACCGACTATCAATAATATAAATAAGAATAATGCTCTCATTTTTTTAATGAATTTAATGAAACCCAGAGCGTATTTCAACTTTATCAATTTTGAGATTTTTAATCTCCTTTTGTTAATGACAACACAAGTTAAGCATTATAATTCATTCGAACTAAAAAAGCTTTATTTTTCATCAGAAGTCTTTGTTTATCAAGATAGTTAATGATCCACTGTCAGTTCGAAATCCACTATACATTTTAAATCCTTGGACGAATAAAAAAATTATATGGACGTATAAAATTTTCCAAAGACAAGAGAGGATTCGATAATTTTGGAAAAGTACGTGCAAATACCAATAATATTTCTTTCGCTATTCTACCCCAAACTGCGCTTCGCTTGTATGGGGTTATTATGGTTAACTCCGTCGGAGTTCTTTGTGTACTACTTCGAATTTGTTTTTCGTAATAAATATTTCGCAGTTAAAACGACTCACCTATCAACCAATTAAATGAAATTGTAGTGCTGATTTATTCTTTCTCCACCAATGGTGTCATTGTCAACACCGGGATTTCCAGATTACGGACTACTTTTTCCGCAACAGATCCGAGCAATATTTTTGCTAAACCAGTGCGTCCTTGAGTGGTCATTACGACTAAATCTGCATTTTTATTGGCGAATTCTACAATCGCATTGTGGGCGGAAATATTCTGTTCTAAATTCAGATTGATTTTAATCGTATCGCCTTTTGCGGTTTCTAACTCTGCGCCGCGAATATTCGGTTTATTCTTAAAACTAAACTCTTCTGAATTATTTATATACTTTTTCAGATTATCTAAAACTTCTTTCTTTTGACCTTCTGCAGCGAATTCAGACAATCGCGGGTCACCCCCCATCAAAGTCACTTTTGCAAAATCAAATTCTAACACACTGAATAAAGTGATAGAAGCTTTGTGTTGAATCGCCAATTTCAACGCAATTTCCAATGCTTCTAACGAAATTTCCGAACCATCGGTAGGCACTAAAATTTCATCGATATCGGTTTTCGTTTTCTTGTTAAAACTCAATACCGGCACCTTCGCTTCTCGAATTAATTTTATGGCCGTACTTCCTCTTTTAAAAATCCCATTTGATCTTCCTCTGGAACCAATCACAATCAAATCATAATTAAATTCCTCGGTATGGTTTAAAATTCCTTCTGATATCTTTCCACCTTTCCCAACAAAAACACGTCCTCTATATTGTTGAGCAAGATGTCGCTTCAACTCTTCTTCTAACTTATTGTCAAGTTTACCCACCAGCTCATTATACTTCGCCTGAATCTTAAAAGGATTCCCCATCACTTCCTCGCTAATTTTAAGATAGGAAATTTCAGGAATCACGTGAATCAAATCGACTTTTGACTCATTTTTATCTGCCAATAAACGCACGTGATCATAAACCGATAAAGCACTTTCGGAAAAATCTGTCGGTACTAATATTTTTTTGAAGGAAGGCATAGTGGTGAATTATATCAGAAAGGTTAATAATGGTGTGAATTACAAATATAGAAGATTTTGTGGGAAATTGTGGACAAGGGAAGGAGTGAAGTTGTGAAGGAGTGAACTTGTGAAGAAGTAAACAAGTGAAGAAGTGAACTTGTGAAAAATTGAGATACTTAAACCTTTAAGTCCTTCAATTCTTAAATCATTGAATCATTAAATCCTTGAAACCTTTTTTTGACTATTTCTTTGTCCTTTCCTCAAACCGAATTATCTTTCGGTTTCAAAATATAAAGATATGAGTCAGCTTATAAAATTGGGAATTGTCGGGTATGGAAACTTGGGAAAAGGCGTGGAAAACGCGATTGCTCAAAATCCGGATATGGAATTAACCGGCGTTTTTAGTCGACGACCTGCAAATCAAATCAAGAGTGCTGCGAAGGTTTATTCGATGAAGGAGTTACCTGAATTTCAAGAGAAAATTGACGTGATGATGCTTTGCGGAGGTTCTGCCAAGGATTTACCGATTCAGTCGGTTGAAGTTGCGCAGTATTTTAATACGGTGGACAGTTTTGACAACCACGCCAAAATTCCCGAATACTTTAAAGCTGTGGACAAGATTGCGAAGCAGCATAAAAAAATAAGTTTAATTTCCACCGGTTGGGATCCGGGACTTTTTTCGATGCTTCGGTTACTCGGAGAAACCGTTTTACCCGAAGGGAAAACCTATAGCTTTTGGGGGAAAGGACTGAGTCAAGGCCATTCCGATGCACTGCGTCGCGTTGCGGGAGTCAAAATGGCTGCACAATATACGTTGCCTAATGAAGAAGCTTTAGCCAATGTGCGCAAGGGCGAACAACCTGAATTTAAAGCTTCAGCCATGCACAACCGATTGTGTTTTGTGGTTTTGGAGAAAGATGCAAATGCTGAAAAAGTTGCAAAAACCATTAAAAACATGCCGGATTATTTTGCGCCTTATGAGACGGAAGTTCGTTTTATAACAGAACAAGAATTTATAGCAGATCATCAAAAAATGCCGCACGGCGGTAAGGTTCTTCGTTCGGGAACCTCTAAAGATAATGATCACCAACGATTGGAATTTTCATTGGAATTGGAAAGCAACCCCGCTTTCACCTCCAGCGTTTTAGTAGCTTTTGCAAGAGCTGTTTTTAAATTGAGTCAGGTAAATAAAACTGGAGCGGTGACGCCTTTTGATGTGCCGTTGGGTTTTTTATCACCAAAAAGTGGTAAGGAATTAAGAAAGGAGTTGCTTTAATACGCTGTAGTTTCCTGGAAAACAACTCCTTTGTTAATCTAAAATATAACTGATAGCTAGCTAATCCTTTCTTTTTTGAAAGTAATAAGTTGATGATTTCAAGAAAGTCGATGTTTTTTAATCTTTCTTTTCATCAATTACTTCAGGAGCTTGATGTTCCACTTTAATCTTGTGTTCATTATCTCCTAATATGATAAATTCTGAACGTCTATTGGCTTGATGCTGTGCTTCTGTACAAGGTACTCCGTCACTACACTCATTAATCAGTTCACGTTCGCCTAAGCCCTCTGCCTCCACTCGAGATGCATCAATTCCTTTGTTGATTAAATAGGCTTTTGTTGATTTTGCACGTCTATCAGAAAGTGCCAGGTTATAAGCATCACTCCCTCTACTATCGGTATGAGAACGAATATTGATTCTTATTTCCGGATATTCTTTGAGCACTTGATAAACTTTTTCCAGATCAACTTGCGCGTCCGGTCTGATATTGGATTTATCAAAATCAAAATAAATAATCTGGATATTCAAAACATTAGCCAAATCTACTCCAGGAGTTAAAACTACGACATTGCGCTGTAATTGAAAATCGATTCGCTGTTCATCAAGTTTTGCTTTGGATACTTTTTCATCCGTGTCGTATTCTTCTTTACTGGCACGAATGGTATAAGTTTCATATTTATGGGTTTCTGTTTTATAATATCCTTCTTCATCCGTTGAAAGTAAGACATACTCCTCGCCTTCCGAATCCGTAAATTTTATTTCTGCTTCTTCTATCGGTTCATCGGTATTTTTATCT
>DATGSA010000330.1:0-5123 GCA_035303085.1 Flavobacteriaceae bacterium | reverse complement strand
GAGAAATTCAAAGAAAATATCTATGAAAGAAAATCGCAAACCTACTTTAGCGGTTAGGGATTTTTCTCTTTCTTTCCCTCGGTATGAAAGTAGATTTCGAGAATCTTATATAGAAGTTATTAAGAACTTCGAACTGACTATTTATCCAGGCGAAATTGTTGTAGTTGTTGGATCAAGCGGGTCCGGCAAAAGTCTGTTGGCCGATGCTATCTTAGGAATTTTACCGGAAAATGCTAAGACTAAAGGGGAAATTTATTTTGATGGAAAACTGTTGACAGAAGAAGAACAGAGAAAACTACGAGGCAAAGCCATTTCCTTAATTCCACAATCTGTAAAAGCATTAGATCCTCTAATGAAAACCGGTAAGCAGGTTCAGCGGGTGATTAAAGATAAAAAGGCAAAAAAAAGAATACAGCAAGAAGCGTTTCAAAAACTACAATTGCCAAGTGATACTGATAAGAAATATCCATTTGAACTTTCCGGAGGAATGGCAAGACGGGTTTTGATAGCTACTGCAATAGTGAGTGATGCAAAATTGATAATTGCTGATGAACCCACTCCCGGTTTAGATGCACAAGCGTTGGAAGAAACTCTCAAACATATCAAACAGCTCAGCGAAGACAACAGAAGTGTTATGTTTATTACCCACGATATTCAAGCTGCTCTAAAAATTGCCGATAGAATAGCAGTTTTTTATGGCGGAGAAACAGTGGAGATCGCCAATAATAAAGATTTTTCCGGGAGGGGTGAGAATTTGAGACATCCTTATACAAAAGCTTTATGGCGAGCTTTTCCCCAGAACGATTTTAAATCCTTAAAAGGAAGTCAACCGGAAGTTGGAGAAGATTTTATAGGTTGTGTGTTTGAACCACGATGCCCGATTGCTACCGATTATTGTAAAAAAAATAAGCCTAAATCTTCCGTCATAAATAATGGAATAGTAAGATGTTTTTATGCTTAAAGTCGAAAATATAAGTTTTGGATATCACCAAAATCGATTGATATTCAATCAAATCAGTCTTGAATTAAACCCGGGAGAAGTTCTTGGACTTTACGGACCAAGTGGTATCGGGAAAACTACTTTTGCAAAAATTATGGCTGGTTATCTCAAAGCAGATAAAGGTTCGATAAAATTGGAGGGAGAAAGCTATCCCTTAAAAGGACGAAACCCGGTGCAATTAATAGGACAGCATCCGGAGAAAGCTGTAAATCCGCGCTGGAAAATGAAAAAGGTTTTAGCTGAAGCCGGAGAATTTAATGACAAACTTTTAAATGAATTGGGAATTAGCTATGCATGGCTGGGGCGTTTCCCTTCTCAACTTTCCGGAGGTGAACTGCAACGGTTTTGTATTGCAAGAGCGATTGTTCCGGGAACCAAATATTTGATCGCCGATGAAATGACCACCATGCTGGATGCAATCACCCAAGCCCAAATCTGGGAAATGGTTTTGCGCTTGGTTAAAGAGCGGCAAATTGGAATGCTTGTTATTAGTCACGATGAACCCTTGTTAACCCGTGTCAGCGATCGAATTATCGACTTTAAAGATTTGATTAATACAAAACAGCATTTTTTATTTTAAAAATACCAATCATAATAAGAGAATAAAGTATTACGAACTCATTAAAAAATAATACTTTTGCGGTATTACGTTTTGCTAAAGAAATATTACTATAAACCAATATGAGATTCAGTTCAATTATATTTTTTACATTTTTATTTGCTGGAATAATAAAAAGCTATTCGCAAGATACCGGAACACTTAAAGGTAAAGTAACCACCGAAAATGACTCCGTTTTAACTCGGGTGAATGTCATGGTGAAAGGGACAGGCTTAGGTGCAAGTACAGACAACAATGGCGATTTTATCATCAACGGAATTCCAGTCGGTCATCATACAATCAACGTTTCCGCATTAGGGTTTAAAAACATCGCACAATCAGTTGATATAAAAGCGGAAGAAACCAAGACGATTCATTTGATCTTAGAAGAGTTCTCAACACAATTAGGTGAGATTATGATAAAAGGAGGAGGGTTTGATAAACAAAGAAGTGCTACAACAGTCAATACGGTTAGTGCTGCGAAAATTAAAAAATTAGGAATTTATCAGCCTGATAAAATCCTTGAAGAAGTGCCGGGAATTGAAGTATCTGCTTATAATCAAGGTGGAACGGCGAGCACATTTTCGATGCGCGGATTTGGAAGTGGCGGTCACGGCGGTGATGTAGCCGTAACCATTGACGGTATTTCCCTGAATGAATCTGAAGGTCATTCTGATGGTTATGCCGATTTGAATGTTTTAATTCCACTCAATATTGCTAAAGTGGATGTTTACAAAGGTCCATCATCAGTGCTTTTCGGAAATTTTGCTCGGGGCGGTGCTCTTTCTTTTGAAACGCGAAAAGGCGGGGAGTATCAAGATATCGTCATTAGGGGGGGATCTTTTGAAACCTTTGATGCCCAAATAGCTTTGGGGCAGCCGATAGCATTGAACAACGACAAAAAATTAAAAACCAATTTTGCGGTTCAATTGTACCGTACCAAAGGATTTATGGAAAACAGTGAAAACTCTCGAGGGAATTTGAATGGCCGCTTAGGTTATGATGTTTCCGACAAAACCGATATAGCTTTAACACTTAGAGGTCATACCGGCAAATGGGATGCACCGGGGTTTATTCCGGGAAATTCAGAAGTAGAAGGTGGTGATCAATTCTTTAAAGAAGATCCTTATAAACAAGCTGTAAACGCTGAAAATGATGGTGGTAAGAAAGGATTTGTTTCCGAACGTATCGATATCAATCACAGCTTTAATCAGAACCTGCGCTTACTGGTGTACGGCTATGCTGTGCAACAAAGTTTTACACGGTTTCAAAAATTTGGATTAAACCAAGGGGGGCAGTCAGAAAACAGGAATGGCCGCAATGTTTATTCTGCCGGAACCAGTTTAAACGGAAATAATTCAATGGGTTCCGTAATTGTCGATTGGACGGCCGGCTTTGAATATTATAATGAATTCACTGACAAAACGAGTTGGAACACGATCAATCGCGTGCGCCAACAAGAAAATCCTACTGAAAAACGTCGATTCCGTGTACAGTCCATTTCTACTTTCGCCCAAGCTGAATTTGATATTGTGAAGTATTTCAAGCCGACTATCGGCTTTCGTTATGACACCTATGACGGCTCGCTTAAATTGCGTGATCCCGGAGAGGAAGCGAGCAACTCTAATCTTAACAACGAATCTCATTGGAGTCCTAAACTCGGATTTCGATCGACTTGGTTTCGCGGTTTTGATTTTAGATTTAGTGCGACCAATGGATTTACTTTACCCGAAGGAGTGATTCGTTATGATTCAGACATCGATATTGATCCGGCTAAAATATGGCAATATGAAGTCGGTTTTAATTATGATAAAAGCAATTGGCTCAATGTCGATTTGGCCGGTTATATCTTGAATACCTCCTCCGAAATCAATGAAGTCACCCCCGGTTCCGGTGAGTTTATCAATGCCGGAAAGACCCAGCGCCGCGGAGTGGAAGTTAGTGCTAAGGTGATTCCTTTTTCACGGTTCCATTTTGATGGATCTTTTTCTTATATCAGTACCAAAATTAAAAACAACCCTGATAAAAACTTAGAAGGAAATCATTTAAATGGCATCCCCGCCACTGTTACAAATTTAAATATGGATTATACAACAAAACTTGGCATAGGTCTGCGCTATAAATTTAAAAATATAGGCAAATACGCAACCGGTTTGAATAATGCTTATTACTATGGCGGATACCATGTTTCAGATATGGAGATATTCTATGATTTTAAAATGAAAGATTATCAACGCAGTGTACGGATTTATGCGCAGGTCAACAATATTTTTAATAGAAGATATGCAACTACGGCTTTTGATTCTTTCGGCCCCGAAGGTGGTCAATCTTTTGCACCGGGCCCCGGTCGAAACTTTATGGTGGGCGTGAATTATAATTTGTGATATGTGAGTGAAGTTAACCTGAAAAAGAATGTGTTAAAGCTATCCCTCAACACCTTGTAATATGTCGATATACAGATTATGAAATTTCCGTTCCAGCTGTGGTGAGGGTTAATTTTCCGTGCTTAACCCCTTTTATGCTGATTAACGTATCGGCTAATCTTCGGATAGCTTTGCCCGACCCTTTAACTGCGATGATTTCTAAACAATTATCATAGTCGAGATGAACGTGCATGGAGGATATAATCAAGGAGTGATGCTCGTGCTGTTTGGTGTTGATTTCATCAGATAACGCGTAGAGATGGTGATTGAATATCAAGGTAATCGTACCAATAGTTTCTTCTTTTTCATCCCAGTCTTGGGTAACTAGCCTGTTTCGAATCAAATCCCGAACGGCTTCCGATCGGGTTTCATATCCCTGTTTCTGAATTACACGATCAAAACTGTCCAGTAATTCACGATCTAAAGAAACGGCGAATCTTGCGGTATTGGGTTTGGTTTTCATAATCTAAGAGGGTATAAATTTCAATCAAAAATTGAAGAAAATAAGAATAAAAATTTGTGTGTAATAAATTTTAAAAATAAAGCGAATTAACTGTCAAAACTCAAACGATAATACGAAGAAAAAATTAAATATTAAAATGAAACTCCCTAAACATTGGTTCTAAGAAATCCTGCTTCAAATATTTGCTACTAAAAACACATCATCTGTATAACCACACAAAAAACTTTCAAGGAGAGCTTGTGAACTTTTCCAAAGAACAAGGGGGAGATTCGATAACTTTGGAAAAGGGTAAGAGAACTTCAAGTGTTTCTCCATTTTTCAAAAGTTTTACAATGGCTGCCAAAGTCTTTGGAAAATAATTGGAAAAATTAAAAGTGTGATAGGAGTCTAACCGTGATCAGCAAGTTCTCTTGTATCTGAGCTATGGTAAATAGTTTCTATTATTTTGCTTTCAATTGTGGGTAGAGCAAGAATGTCTGCTATTTTAATTGTGGAAACGGTACAAAATCCGTTTCGTCTCCGGGTACTTTAGGGAAAACTTTTAAATTTTGACTCTTCCAATCTTTCATGGCTTGTTCGATCACTTTTTTATCCGAGTTGACAAAATTCCAATGGATGTAGCGTTCTTCTTCAAAAGGG
>DATGSA010000329.1:0-2654 GCA_035303085.1 Flavobacteriaceae bacterium | reverse complement strand
CCAGAAAGTATAATCAGAAGAGAGATTTTGCCTTCGGGGAAATCCCGTGCTTTTGTCAATGATACGCCAGTCAAGCTACAACAACTCTCGGCTCTGGGAACGAATTTGGTCGATATTCACAGTCAGCACGAAACGCTGTTTGTTGGGGACGTGACTTATCAGTATCAAGTAATCGATGCGCTGGCGGGAAATGCAGCGTTGCTCACCGACTTTAAAAAGGCTTTAAAAGGCTATCGAAAACTTCAAAAGGAATTGGAGGATTTAATCGCCAAACAAGCGGAAGCGCAAAAAACGTATGATTATCATTTGTTCTTGTTAAAGGAATTAAACGAAAGCAAATTACAAGTAGGAAAACTGGAAGAATTGGAAGAATCTTTTCAGCAGCTCTCCAATGTAGAAGAACTCAAAGAAAATCTTTCTTTTTCACTCAATCAACTGCAACAAGAAGACATCGGAGTGACCGACAATCTTCAGGAAGTGAAAACCAAAATCAGTCATTTATCCAATTACGGGCAAGCTTATAAAGACCTCAGCGAGCGCTTGCAAAGTGTTTTAGTGGAGTTGGATGATATGCGGATGGAGATGGAAACTTTAGCGGAAGATATCGAAGACAATCCAGCGCTATTGGATACTGTCAATGAGCAATTACAGCAAATTTATAACCTCCAGAAAAAACACAATGTAGATTCTGTGGAGGCGTTGTTGGAAATTCAAACGGATTTAGAAGAAAAAGTTGCCACTTCAGAAAATGCAGATGCCGACATTGCCAAACTCAAAAAGCAAATCAAAGCTGCAGAAGATAAAACCCGTAAATTGGGAACTCAGTTGACCAAATCCCGTAAAAAGGTAATTCCCGATTTCACCAAATCTGTAGAAGAAATTCTGGCGAAATTAGGAATGCCCGATGCGCGATTGAAAGTAGAACTCGAAAAAGCTACCGAATTTAATCTTTGGGGACAAAATGACATGCAGTGGTTGTTTTCGGCCAATAAAGGTGGTCGGTTTTTGGAAATGAGAAAAAGTGCTTCCGGTGGAGAGTTGTCGAGAATCACTTTGGCGATCAAAAGTATTCTGGCAAAATTCAGTCAGTTGCCCACGCTTATTTTTGATGAGATCGACACCGGAGTTTCGGGAGATATCGCTCAAAAAATGGGAGATATTATGAGTGAGATGGCCGAGCATTTACAAATAATTTCCATTACCCATCTCCCACAAATTGCGGCAAAAGGCGATCACCATTTCAAAGTGTATAAAGAACACGTGGGCGAATCAACGCAGACAACGATTGCCAAATTAGAAAATCAAGCACGAATTCAGGAACTGGCCGAAATGCTCGGGGGCAAAGAAAAATCCGATTCAGCTATTGCACACGCCAAAGCGCTGCTACAGTAATTTTATTAAAGATTTAAAAGATATCGTAAGAAGTGATAAAATTAAAAGACAGCTTCCGACACCAAGGAAGACGCAAACAATTAGTAGAAATTTTAAAAGAAAAAGGAATTGAAGATGAAGCCGTATTAAAAGCCATCAACAATATTCCACGGCATTGGTTTTTAGACAGCAGTTTTGAAGATCACGCGTATCAAGACAAGGCGTTCCCGATTGGCGCCGGACAAACCATTTCTCAGCCCTACACCGTGGCGTTTCAAAGTGCATTATTAGAAGTTCAACAAGGAGAAAAGGTTTTGGAAATCGGAACCGGCAGCGGATACCAAACCGCGGTTTTATGCGAATTAGGTGCGCGCGTTTATGGAATCGAACGTCAAAATGAACTGTATAAAAAGACCAAACTCTTCCTCGAAAAAATTGGCTACTACCCCAAACACCTCACGTTCGGCGATGGGTATAAAGGCTTACCCCAATATGCTCCTTTCGACAAAATCATTGTCACCTGCGGCGCTCCTTTTATTCCCCCTGCCCTACTCAACCAACTTAAAATCGGAGGGAGAATGGTCATCCCCGTTGGTGACGAATCACAGATTATGACTTTATTGATTCGAAAATCCGCCCGAGAAATAGAGAAAAAAGAATATGGAGATTTCCGGTTTGTACCGATGTTGAAGGATAAGAGTTAATTTGAATTTGTGGATTTCGCGGATTTCGCGGATTTTGGCGGATTTCGCGGATTGGGGATTTCTCAATTCATCAACAAAAGAATTCGCTTCAAAAACAATTTGAAATCTCCTCCAATTCTGTTAAATCAATCCCAAAAAATTTGTATGTTTGGGCAACCTATCTAATCTATCTATTACTGAAAACTTATCAGGCTTTTTTTTGAAGAGCAAGGGATTCTTGTTTCTTGTCATGTTTTTGATGGGAAATTTAGAATTAATCGCAGTGAGAAAACTCTTCTTTACCTAATAAACTGATTGAATATATATGACTGCAGTAGAAAAACTAATCACTAACTTTTCAGATCAACATTTAAAAGATTTTTTCTTTAATAAAATACACTCTTTTGAACCCGATACGGATGTATTTCATAACATCTTAAAAGAGGAATCCCAGTTTGATCATCCCATAAAAATTGGTCAAGCAGAATTGGAAAACAGCGATGAGTTATTGGTATTTGTTTGCAAATCTTATCGCGAGCTCACTGCCCGAAGTGCTAAAAAGAAACAATACGAAATCGCCAAACAAGTACTGAAAGAAGA
>DATGSA010000328.1:0-4367 GCA_035303085.1 Flavobacteriaceae bacterium | reverse complement strand
TAAAACCTTTGGAAGGCAGTGGCGGACAAGATGTTTATCGAATTGGCTCGAAAAAGAGAAATCTTCAGCAGATTTTCGACACAATTTTAAGCAAAGGATATGTTATTGCCCAAGAATATATTCCTGAAGCAAAAGAAGGCGACATGCGGGTAATTTTAATGAATGGAAAAATCCTTCAACAGGGTGGTGAGTATGCCATTATCCATAGAACCAGTACAGATGAAACTGAATTCCGAAGCAACCTCACCTTGGGAGGGATTCCAAAACCGGGAAAACTCACGCCGGAAATTCAACACATTGTCTCGGTAGTTGCTCCGAAGATAATTCGCGACGGATTATTCTTTATAGGATTGGATATAGTTAAAGATAAACTTATAGAAATCAATGTGTTGAGTCCAGGAGGAATCGATCACAGTGCAATCACCGGAATGACAGATTTTACCGATACCGTGATCGATGCGATGGAACGGAAAGTAATCTATAAAAAAAAGCACGACGATTTGCCAAATCAAGTATTGGCGACCATGGATTAATCAAAAGTCCTGAGTTAAATTTCAAGATGAAACGAAAAACTCTTAAAAAATCAAATCATGAAAAACTTACATCGAATCATCGGAGAATATGACAGCGGCAACAAAGGAGCTTTGCTGTTTATAACTGCAGGCGTTCACGGCAATGAACCCGCAGGAATTTTGGCTTTACAAAAGATTTTTAAAACCCTTCATAGGGAAAAACCCATTTTAAATGGAAAAATAGTTGGGGTAACCGGCAATTTAAAAGCACTTAAAAACAAGGTCAGGTATATCGATCAGGATTTAAATCGAATTTGGACTGAGGAAATCATCAACTCCGGAAAAACAGATACCCATGAAAAGAAAGAAATGTTTGATATTATTAAGGTTTTAGAAAAACATCCGGAAAGTGAATTTACAAAACGTTATTTCTTGGATTGTCATACCACTTCTTCAGCCAGTGAACCCTATATTTCCGTTCAAGATCTGAATGACAATATCGCTTGGTCACGCCTCTTCCCCACCTATATTATCCGTGGATTTTCGGATATGATAAAAGGCTGTATCGATCGTTATCTAAGCAACACCAGCCTGACAGGATTTGTGTTTGAAGCAGGTCAACACGAAAGTGAGACTTCGATAGAATACCATAGAGGAATGATTTGGCACAGTATACAACATGCGTGTAATTTAGAGTTAAGAACATTAGACCAATATCCCGATTCGGCCAAAAAACTTGAAAATAAACGGAAAAATCAAAAAGTATTCGAACTGATTTATAGACATGAAATTTCATCAGATGATCAATTTGAGATGAAACCCGGATTCTTAAATTTTCAAAAGATAAAAAAAGGGGATCTCCTAGCTCACCAAAATGGCAAATCGATTTACAGCAAATGGAATGCACATATTTTTATGCCGCTATACCAAAGTCAAGGAAATGACGCATTTTTTGTAGTTGAGGAGGTTTCGGGGAAGTTGTGAGTTTGGAATTGTTTTATCAGAAATATTATTTAGGGTGAAAATAGCATTTCGTTTGGTTCTTTCTCCAATTTTTTTATTTCGACTTGGTTCTAACCCCTTTTTAACCCCGCTCTTAAAGAGCGAAATATCAAAGGGATGGGCAACGTATATCCATAAAATACATCTCAGTCAAAAGCGTTGAAAACACAGGATATTTTACGTTATCCTCTGCGAAGTAATATTTTTCAAAACAAATTATATCCATTCCCTAATTAAACCTTATTGTCTTTATAACCAAAGTGATAGGTTGATTAAGTTTGCCTTATTATCTTGTTTTATCATCACAACATTTATTCGTGTATTCGTGGCTATTCATTGGAAAAGTTTTTCTTTAAAAGTAACTTCTAACACTTCTTAGCTAAGTTTTTTTACAGAAAGGAAAGCAATTAAATTCTTTCTTCAATTAATTTATTATTTCTGAAGAAATTTATAGAAGATTTTTTAGGGACCAAGTAATTGATCGTTTCCAAAGTCCTTGGAATTTTCGATTTACCAAAATTTCAAATTGCCCCTTGTACTTTGGAAAAGTTTTCGCTACGGTAGTCTTTGAAGATTACTTGGTTTTCGTTGTAGAACTTTTCCAAAGACTTGGCCTTCGCGTTAGAACATTGGAAAAGTATTCGATAACTCACAACGTAATCACATCAAACTTCAATTCCAACGGTTTTAGTTCTTGTTGAAGCACGTTTAAAAACTCATCTCCATAGATTTCGTAGAACTCACTGAAATTCAATACGCGTTCTTGCAAATTTCCTTGTGGGAACAGTTCATTTTGCAAAATCTTAGTTCTTTTTAATTTATCTTCCAATACTCTTTTTTGTGCTTTTAATAAACGTTTTTCTAAATATTCAAGTCCGTTTATTTGCTTTTGTTCTTGCGCGGCAACAGCTCCTAAAAATGATTTATCCGTTTTTTTGGCTAAATTGTATAAGTCGGAAAACTGTTTCTTAAGATGCTTTACTTGTGGATCAAAATCAATTTCAATATCGGATATTGATTTTGTTTTCTTATCGAGTAATTCGAATTGTTTTAAAAACAAATCGCCTTTGGAAAGGTCGAGTTTCTCGAGTTTTTCCTCTTGTTTTTCTGTCATCAATAAAGCGGAATTTCTCATTAAAAGCATTGGAAAAGTTACTTGCTCACTTTCAAAATAACTTTTCAACTCCAGCCAATAAGCCAGCTCTCCGCTTCCACCGATATAACACAAATTTGGCAAAATCACCTCTTGATATAACGGTCGCATAATTGCATTTGGGGAAAATTTTTCGGGATGGGTTTCTAAATTTTTTAAAATCTCTTCCTCAGAAAAACTTTTTTCAGTTTCATTCAGGAAATAGCGATTTTCATTTTTGACAATTCGGTCTCTGGAGTTTTCTCCTAAATAAAAAAGATTGATTTCTCTGGGATTAACCTGTATATCATATCCGGATTTTTCTAAAACCGCTGTCGTCTCCCCTACTTTTTGATGCATGTTTTGTTCAAGTAATTCCGTTTTTACATAAGGGGCAAAAAGAGTTTTTAGATCCGCATCATCGCCATCGATAATCACCAATCCTTGTTCAGCAAAAAACCGGTTTGCCAAATATCGCGTGGCATCGGTGAGATTGTCGTGATTGAGATAAGCTGCTTCAAATAAATCTCGCAAATACTCAGCATTGTCAGAAGAGTTGAGAGCCGCCTTAAACTCTTCAAATACTTTGTCTAAACCTTTTGTTGAAAATCGACCAACGGCACCTTTCTGATCGGTTTCCCATTGGTATTTTTCACCTTTAAAATTAAAAAAACTGATTTCTTCAAAATCGTGGTCTTCACTAGCCAACCAATACATCGGCACAAAATTATATTCGGGATACGCCGATTTTAATTCTTTGGTCAAGTTGATTACCGAAATAATTTTATAGAAAAAATATAACGGTCCGGTGAAAATATTCAATTGGTGACCGGTTGTAATCGTAAAGGTTTTTTGATCCTTAAGTAACTGAATGTTTTCAGCGGTAGCTTTTGAAGATTCAAAATTTTCGTATTGTTTTTCTAAAGCAGCTGCTAATATTTCTCTATGAGCCTCCGAAAAATTATTTGATTTTTCTTCAAATTGAGCTTTAAAATTCTCCAATTTCGGAAAACGATGATAGGTAGATTTGAGTTTTTTATTTTCTGACAGATAATCTAAGATTAAAGCTGAATAGTAAGGGATGTCTTTATACGAAATACAGTTACTCATAAATTTTTAAATCTAAAAATTCAAATATAAGATAGTAAGTTGTTTATTAAAAGTCCTTTAATAAATCTATAGGAAAAGAATTTTTCAGCTCCTTGTTATTCTTAAAACATTAAAGAGAAAATTATCTCCAAATACAATTTTTGAAATTTTTTAAAAAACAAAAATTCACAATTTCTCAAATCGCAGTCATATTTAAGCCAACAAATCACTTTATCAATTTTTAGATACCTCAAAGATATTTCTTTGATTATTATTAATAGATAAGCGACGAATTGTTAGTTTTGCATTGATTTAATAAACCATCAAAATGGATGCAAAACCAACTCAAAAAAGAGCGTTGTTAACAGCTTTGATTCCGGTAGGAAATGAAATTCATAATATTGAAGATGTTATCGCCTCTGTTGATTTTGCTGATGAAATCTTAGTGGTAGATAGTTATAGCACTGATGGCACCTACGAGAAAGCAAAAGCGCTTAGCGATCGGGTGATCAGGAGAGAATTTCAATATGCTGCCAGTCAAAAAAATTGGGCTATTCCGCAAGCCAAACACGAATGGATTCTCTTAGTTGATGCCGATGAAAGAGTAACGGAAGATTTAAAGCATGAAATTT
>DATGSA010000327.1:0-16850 GCA_035303085.1 Flavobacteriaceae bacterium | reverse complement strand
AGGAACACTGACCTTGCCATTTGGAAAATTCAGTTCCACAATTTTGACAATAAAAAGCTGTTTTTACTTTTGCCATGAATATGTTATTGAAGGGTTTATCAACTTTAAAGGGATAAGAAATTTAATGGCTTAAACATACTAAAATTCTTTAAAGCAGATGTGGTTATTCCAGCATGTTTTACTTCTCCTGACATCTTGGAAAATTCAGACGTAGAAGGAGTTTACTCAGAACCTCAAAGCCACTCCGTTATTAGTCTTCCTTCCTTTTCAAAAGCGGCAATAACAAAAGAGAAAGTCCCCCGATTACGACAGTCAAAGCGGTCTGCAATCCCCAATCCGTCCAGCCGAAAGCTTCACCTACTTCGTTCGAAACACCAAATAATGCCAACGTAGCACCAACAGCTACGGGATAAACACCCAGTCCACCACTGGTAATCGACATAGAAAAAGAACCAACCACAAAAGCGGCTAACATGGTGCTAAAAGACAAATCGTACATTTCTGTAAAGGCAAACTTCAGGATAAAAAACATCGAAATATACATCCCCCAAATGAAAATGGTATGCGCTATAAAAGCACCGGTTTTTTTCATGTGAAAAACACTTTTTACGCCTTCTAAAATCCCGGTTGTAAATTTTTTGATCTTTATAAAAATGAACCAATCCGATTTTTTGATAAAAATTAAAGTAAAAACTCCGATGAGAATGAGAACAATTATCCCCAGGAGACTGAGCCACGGATTTATATCGTATTTATCAAAGAGTAAATAAAGCTCCTGAGTTTGCATCAAGATTGCGATGGTAACGATTATCAATACAACAACAACATCGACAGCTCTTTCGGCGATGATGGTGCCAAAAGCTTTTTGGAAGGGAATATTTTCATAAGTTGCTGCTGTAGCACCACGAAGTACTTCTCCCGAACGCGGAATTCCAAGATTGGCCAGATAACCCGCCATAACACCCATAAATGCAGTGGAAAATCGAATTTTATACCCCATTGGTTGCATCAGTAATTTCCAGCGATAAGCTCGTGACATATGCGACAAAAGTCCACCGGTTAAGGTTAGAACAATCCATATTGAATCAATATTCGAAATGTTTTTGATCAGGGTTTCCCTTTCTTGGACAGAAAATTTTGAATAGGAATAATAGATAAAAAAAACTCCCAGTGCTAAAGGCAGAAAGATCTTTAGGTATTTAAGAAGTTTCTTGTGATTCAAGGCCGTTTTTATTTTAACAAGTTGGTTTTTTCATCAGGAAAAACCAAGGCCGGCTTAAAGTTTTTAGCTTCTTCTAAGCTCATCCAAGCATAGCTCATTAATATTATAATATCTCCCGGAGCTACTTTTCGAGCTGCAGCGCCATTGAGTGTGATTTCACCACTACCTCTCTTTCCGGGAATAGTATAGGTTTCTAAGCGCTCACCATTATTGTTATTGACGATTTGAAGCTTTTCTCCTTCAATGATATTTGCAGCGTCCATTAAATCTTGATCAATGGTAATGCTCCCGATATAATTTAAATCGGCTCCCGTGACCTTAACACGATGGATTTTCGATTTTACGACTTGTACTTGCATGAGTTGTTTTTTTAGTTTAAAACCATATTGTCAATTAAACGCACCGAACCAATTTTTGCAGCCACAAAAGCACGGTATTTTACACCGTTTTTATAGGTGGTAGCGGGTTCCAGATTTTCTTCATCGACGATTTGAAAGTAATCCAGTTCAAAATTCGGATTGTTTCTAAAATCAGCTTCAATCTCTTCAACTAAAGATTTTGCATTCTGGGAATTAAATCTCTCTTTTGCTTTTAATAAACTTTTAAAAATAAAAGTAGCCTCTTTTTGTTGTTCATCAGTCAATCTAATATTTCGCGAACTTCGTGCCAAACCATCTTCTTGACGACTAATGGGACAACCAATAATCTCAATAGGGAGATTCAACAAGTCAACCAATTTCTTGACGATCAATAATTGTTGATAATCTTTTTCGCCAAAAAAGGCTTTATCGGGTTGAACAATAGTAAAGAGTTTTTGTAACACAGTTGCCACACCATTATAATGTCCTATTCGTGAAGCGCCTTCCATTTTATCGGCGAGTTTTCCAAACTCAAAATTAACCGATTCAATGTTCATTCCATAAATATCCTCGGTTTCAGGGGCGAATATAATTAAATTATTAAAATTCTTTCTAAGAATATTTACGTCCTCTTCCAACCTTCTTGGATATTTTTTTAAGTCAGAAACGTTTTCGAACTGAGTGGGATTGACAAAGATGCTTACCACCACTATGTCGCACGCCTCTATCGCAGTGTTTATCAATGATAGGTGGCCTTGATGTAAGGAGCCCATGGTCGGTACAAAACCAACAATATCAGTGGTTGTTTTGCGTTCTTTTAGAACGCGTTGAAGCTCGTTTTTATGATATATAAGATCCACCTATTTTACATTTAAAAGTTGCAAAAGTAAGATAATTATGACAAAGTACATAAAATTTCGTATTTTTGCATGCTTTAAAAATTTAATAATTAAAAGCTTGCTGAATTTATGAAAGATAAGCGTATTTTGTATGTATCGTCGGAAGTATTGCCTTTTCTTCCGGAATCTGAAATGTCATCAATGTCATTTGAGGCACCTAAAATGGTAAATGGACACGGAGGCCAAATTAGAATATTTATGCCGAGATTCGGTAATATTAATGAACGCCGCCACCAGTTGCATGAGGTTATCAGACTTTCTGGTGTCAACTTAGTCATTAATGATTTGGATATGCCCTTGATAATTAAAGTGGCCACTATTCCAAAAGAACGTATGCAGGTATATTTTATTGAAAATGAAGATTACTTTAGAAGAAAAGCTACCTTTACCGATGAAGAAGGAAATTTATTTCCCGATAATGACGAACGGGTGATTTTCTTTACCAAAGGAGTAATTGAAACGGTGAAAAAATTGAACTGGGCTCCTGATATTATTCATGTTCACGGATGGATGGCTTCCTTGTTGCCACTTTATTTGCGCAACTATTATGGAAATGAACCGTTATTTATGGACTCTAAAATTGTCACCTCCATATATGATAATGGATTTGAAGGCAATTTAGATAAAGAGATGGAAAAGAAGGTGTTGTTTGATGGCTTGGATGAAGAAGAAGTAGCACATCTTAAAAACCCAACTTTTGAAGCCTTGATGAAAACTGCAATTGACAATTCGGATGCAGTGATTAAAGGTAGTGAAGAGTTGTCAGAATCTATTATCGAATACTTGGAAGAAAAAGACCTTCCGATCTTGGGTTATAAATCAAAAGTTGATTTTGCTCAAGCTTACCGTGATTTTTACTTAACTGAAGTTTTAAATGAAGAAAAAGAAGATGTAGCTGAATGAATTTGAAAATTGTAACCAAACGTTTAACGATTCTTGCAGCCGTAGTTTTTTCCTTGATTGCCTGTAATGATGATTTTAATGATATTGGAAGTTCGATAGTCGATCACAGTAATTTTGATGCACTGTTGTATGACCAAACATCTCTGACAGCACATAGCGATAAGATAACTAAGATTAAAACCAATAATTTATCCAGCTATGCCCTTGGGGTATATAATGACCCAATGTATGGAAAAACAACGGCGAATGTATTGACTCAGCTGGCTTTGTCAAGGGAGAACCCCAGTTTTGGAGATGATCCCGAATTGGATAGCGTGGTGTTGGTAGTTCCTTATTTTAGTACGGTGAAAGGACAGGACCAATTTAGACGAGAATATGATTTGGATTCTGTTTTTGGCAGTGGCAGCATTAAGCTTTCTGTCTACCGATCCAATTATTTTTTAAGAGATTTTGATCCTTCGGATAATTACAATCCGCAAATTTATTATTCCGATGATATCGGAAAATTTGAAGACAATCTCGAACCAAATCCATTATATGAAAACTATAATTTTAAACCTTCTGATAAAGAAGTGATTTTGGTGACGCCACAAAGAACTTCAGAAGGAGAAGAAATGGATACCACGAAAGTAAGTCCCCAACTCAGAATTAAATTACCTGTAGAATATTTTGAAGAAGCAATTATCGATCGAGAAGGAACCGAAAATCTTCAAACCAATCCAAATTTTGCGGATTATTTTAGAGGCGTTTATTTCAAAGCTGAACAACACGAGGGTGAAGGTTTTTTTAGCCTGCTAAACTTCAGATCCGATGATGCGGGAATTAATTTGTATTATAAAAATGAGCGTACCCCCGCTGAAGGGGAGGAAGAGGCTACGTATAATTATCAAACCTATAAACTGAATTTTGCCCGTCAGACGGTCAATGTTTTTGATACAGAATATCAGAACTTACCGGCCGGAGATAATTTATATGTAAAAGGTGGGCAGGGTTCTTTGGCAGTAATTGATTTATTTACAGATGAAAATCAATTGGATTCACTTAGAAATACCGATTGGCTCGTAAACGAAGCTAATTTGAAGTTTTATGTCAATAAAGATGAAATGCCCGGAAATCAAGAGAGTCCACAGCGTTTATTTATCTATGACATCAATAACAATAGAGTATTAAAAGATTATGTGATGTCCGGAGACGTTAAAGAAAACGATGTGCTTAATTCGAGAACGATTCACTTGGGTAGAATGGAAAGTGATAATAACGGTTCCTACTATAAAATGCGAATTACCAATTATGTCAATGATATAATCAATAACGATTCGACTAATACACGTCTGGGATTAGTGGCTTCTCAAAATGTCAATATAAATAATTTTGGAAAAGTAGAGACGGATAATGGGGAGGTTACAAAGGTGCCATTGTCTTCAGTATTAGTAAGAAATGGAACTGTTTTATACGGACCTGAAGCACCCGGGGGCAAGGCGTTGAAGTTAGAGATTTATTATACGGAATCGAAATGAGGTTCAGTTTAAAATAAAAATATAATATAAAGGGATTTGAATTGGTTCATTTCCCTTTTAATTTTTTGATGTGTAAGCCCTTTATTAAAACGCTTCTATAAATGCAGAAGAAACCTTATTTAAGGTTGATAAAATCACAAACCGTTTAAAACCTATGGGAAACTCTATTTTCTTTATTCAAAATGAATACAGTTTAAATAAAAAAGACTATCTTCGCGACCGAAAAATCTAATCGATTTTATAACAAATAATTTTAAATAAAAGATAATGGCAACAAGTACAGGTAAAATTACTCAAATTATCGGCCCGGTTATCGATGTTGAGTTTGATTTATCCAACGACGGAAACTTACCGAAAATATACGACTCTTTGCATGTTGAGCGAGAGGATGGTTCTTTATTGGTGCTTGAAGTTCAATCGCACACAGGAGAAGGTACCGTGCGTACCATTGCGATGGATTCAGCTGATGGATTGAGCCGCGGGGTAGAAGTAAAAGCTACCGGAGCTCCAATTCAAATGCCAATAGGAGAAGATATTTATGGTCGTCTGTTTAATGTAACAGGAGATCCGATTGATGGAATGGAAAGTCTTCCCAAAGAAGGAAAAGATGGGCTTCCAATTCACCGCGAAGCACCTAAATTTGATGAATTATCAGTTACTACCGAAGTCTTATTTACCGGAATTAAAGTTATCGATTTAATTGAGCCTTATTCAAAAGGAGGTAAAATTGGATTATTTGGGGGCGCCGGGGTTGGTAAAACTGTACTGATTCAAGAATTGATCAACAATATTGCAAAAGGACACGGTGGTCTTTCAGTATTTGCCGGAGTGGGAGAACGTACCCGTGAAGGAAATGACTTGCTTCGTGAGATGTTAGAATCTGGAATTATCAGATATGGCGACGATTTTATTGAATCAATGGAAGAAGGAGGCTGGGATTTGAAAAAAGTAGATAAAGAAGCTATGAAAGAATCTAAAGCTACTTTTGTTTTCGGTCAGATGAATGAACCTCCGGGAGCTCGTGCAAGAGTTGCTCTTTCTGGATTGACTATTGCAGAATATTTCCGAGATGGTGGAGAAGACGGACAAGGAAAAGATGTTTTGTTCTTCGTCGACAATATTTTCCGATTTACACAAGCGGGTTCTGAAGTTTCAGCACTTTTAGGACGGATGCCTTCAGCGGTGGGATATCAACCGACATTGGCTACCGAAATGGGAGCGATGCAAGAAAGAATTACCTCAACTAAGAAAGGATCGATTACTTCAGTACAAGCGGTTTATGTTCCGGCGGATGACTTGACTGACCCAGCACCGGCTACTACATTTGCCCACCTTGACGCTACAACCGTATTGTCACGTCAGATTGCGGAATTGGGAATTTATCCTGCGGTAGATCCGTTGGAATCTTCTTCGAGGATTTTGGAACCAAGTGTTATTGGAAAAGAACACTATGATTGTGCACAGCGCGTAAAAGAGCTGCTGCAGCACTATAAGGAATTGCAGGATATTATTGCAATTCTTGGAATGGAAGAGCTTTCAGAAGAGGATAAGTTAGCCGTGGGACGTGCCAGAAGAGTACAGCGTTTCTTGTCTCAACCTTTCCACGTAGCAGAACAATTTACCGGTTTGGAAGGGGTTTTAGTTGATATTAAAGACACGATCAAAGGATTTAATATGATTATGGATGGAGAATTAGACCATTTGCCCGAAGCTGCCTTCAACCTAAAAGGAACGATAGAAGAAGTTATCGAAGCTGGAGAAAAAATGATGGCAGAATCATAAATCTTTAAAAATTCAACTTTATGCAATTAGAAATTGTAAGTCCTGAACGCGTATTGCTAAAAGGAGAAGTGGAGTCTGTAACAGTTCCGGGGATTGATGGAAAGTTTCAGATGTTAAACAATCACGCCCCTGTGGTTTCCGTGTTAGAAGAAGGATATATCAGCTTGAAACTTATCGGTGAAATTGCTGAAGAATATAAAGACAACTTTTTTCAAGGAACAGATGGAGAAATCTCCATTGAAATAACTGGGGGAGTTTTAGAAATGAACAATAACAAAGCGATTGTTTTGGTAGATTAATCTGCTATTGACATTAGCTTAAAATAAAAAACCATCTTTTTTTAGAGGTGGTTTTTTTATGTCTGCCAAATTCAAGTCGCGGAATACAAAATTATTGAGAAGATTAAAATTATTGAAATAAAATTTTCAAGTTGAATAGTCGAACTACGATGGCGTTTGAAAATTTTTATGGTTTCTGATTTCATAAATTTAAAGAGATTTCTTAATTTCACACAGAACTGATATTTAAATCTTGCCTATGGCGTTTATCGATTACTATAAAATTCTTGGGGTGGACAAGTCGGCCACGAAAAAAGAAATACAAAAGGCCTATCGTAAAAAAGCGAGAAAGTTACACCCGGATTTAAACCCGGACGATAAAGATGCACAAAGGAAATTTCAAGAGCTCAACGAAGCCAATGAAGTGCTAAGCGATCCTGAAAAACGAAAAAAATATGATAAATACGGAAAGGATTGGCAACACGGTGCACAATACGAAGAAGCGCGACGGCGATCAAAAGATACGGGGTTTGGAGGAGGGTTTGGAAGGGGTTTTGACAGTCGACAACAACGGTATTCAGGAAGTTTTAGTGACGATACGTTTTCAGATTTTTTTGAGCAAATGTTTGGCGGAGGTGCCCGTCAACAAGGACGAGGAGCTCAAACTCATTTTAAAGGACAGGATTTGACTGCTGAACTACAAATTCCATTAAGTCAAGTTTACTCTGAGCAAAAGCAAACCTTGACTATCAACGGGAGAAATATTCGTCTGACAATTCCGGCAGGAGTTGAAAACGGACAAACAATTCGTATAAAAGGACACGGCGGCCCGGGAGTGCAAGGTGGACCTAAAGGAGATTTATATATCACTTTCAATATTGTAAATGACACTTCTTTCAAAAGAGAAAAAGAAAATTTGTATAAAGAAGTGGATATCGATTTATACACCGCTTTATTGGGAGGAGAAATACTAGTAGACACTTTTGATGGACAAGTTAGGTTAAATGTAAAGCCAGAAACTCAATCAGGTACACAAGTTAAACTGAGAGGCAAGGGATTTCCTAAATATAAAAGTAAAACAAAATTTGGAGATCTGATTTTAACCTATAATGTAAACTTGCCTAAAAATTTGACTGCGGAAGAAAAAGAATTGTTTAAAAAACTCAAAACCTTACGCTCATGAATTTAGAAGATTTTATTCTGACTGATGAAATTTGTACGCATTACCGAGTGGAAGAAACTTTTATTCTTGCCTTGCATGAGCATGATTTAATTCATCTCGCTGTAGTTGAAAGAAAATACTATTTGCCGATAGAGCAAATCGGCGAGTTTGAAAAAATGCGTCGTCTCCATTATGAAATGAATATTAATTTGGAAGGATTAGAAGTGGTTAAAAACTTGCTCGATAAAGTTAATCGGTTGAATCAGGAAAAACTTAGGCTTGAAAATCGATTGCGTTTATATGAATAAAGTTTTTATTGATTGTTGTAAGAAATAGAAGTAAAAACGTCCTTAGTTGATTTAAAAAGGGAAATCGTGCTGGTTGTTTTATGTATTATGCTGTTGATACGTGATAATTTGTGTTGGGGATTGTAGTGGAAATCCTTTTTTGAGGCACGAAAAAAGATTGTAGCGAAAAGCCCGCCTCTGATTTGTTTTGCTGTAAAGTTGATTATCAAGGACAAACATGTCCATAACACATCTGAGGAACGCTCAAAAAAATAAAATCCTCCCTTGCTACTTGCTTATACTCATTCTAAATTGAATTAATGGTCTTGACAAAGTTTGTCTTTAAGGAATTTCAGTCTTATTTTTGTTTAAAATTATTACTAAAAATATTCAAACAATGAGTAAATTTCTCAACACTACTGTCGCAAAGAAATTTGCAATGGGAATTTCAGGGCTTTTTCTTGTTTTGTACCTGCTTATGCATGTTACGATAAACTTTGTTTCTACGGTAAGTCCAAGCGTTTATAATGATTTGTCGGAGTTTATGGGTTATAACTTTGTCATTCAGTTGATTATGCAGCCCATTTTAATTCTTGGAATTATTTTTCATTTTGTGATGGGAATGGTGTTGGAGTATAACAACAAAAAAGCGCGAAATATCAGTTACGTAAAATTTGACAAAAGTAGCAATACAACCTGGATGTCCCGAACTATGATTTATACCGGAATTGTAATCTTATTGTTTTTGGGATTGCACATGTATGATTTCTTCTTTTATGAAATTGGACATAAATTGAGCACGGGATACGATTCGAGCCAAGCGCAAGATTTTCATGCCGGATTGGTTGGTAAATTCACCGACCCCATTCGCGTAGGAGTTTATGTGATTGCTTTTATCTTTTTGATGCTGCACTTGTTGCACGGATTTTACGGTTCTTTCCAATCGATTGGTTGGGGTAATAAAAGCTCGAGAGCTTTAAAAGGTTTTGCAAAATGGTTTTCAATCATTGTGCCCTTGTTGTTTATTTATATTGCATTGTTTCATTATTTTGGTACGCTTTAATACGATAGATATATGTCATTATTAGATTCTAAAATTCCTGAAGGACCCATCGAAAAGAAATGGGATAATCATAAAAATAGTGTTCAGTTGGTTAATCCGGCCAATAAACGTAATATTGATATTATCGTTGTTGGTACCGGTTTGGCCGGTGGAAGTGCGGCAGCAAGTCTGGCCGAATTGGGTTATAACGTGAAAACTTTTTGTTATCAAGATTCCCCGCGTCGAGCGCACTCTATTGCTGCTCAAGGTGGAATTAACGCGGCTAAAGATTATCAAGGTGACGGAGATTCAAATTACCGTCTGTTTTACGATACTGCCAAAGGTGGCGACTATCGTTCTCGCGAAGCCAACACCTACAGATTGGCCCAGGTTTCCGGAAGTATTATTGATCAATGCGTAGCGCAAGGTGTTCCGTTTGCTCGTGAATATGGTGGTCTGCTCGATAACCGTTCCTTTGGTGGAGTATTGGTGTCGCGAACTTTTTATGCGAAAGGACAAACAGGTCAGCAACTTTTGCTCGGAGCCTATGGTGCGATGAACCGACAGATCAACCGCGGAAAAATTCAATCTTATACAAGACATGAGATGATGGATTTGGTGGTGGTCGATGGAAAAGCACGTGGAATTATAGCACGTGACTTGGTCACAGGAAAACTCGAAAGACACGCAGCACACGCGGTGGTTATAGCTTCCGGAGGATACGGAAATGTGTATTTCCTCTCTACTAATGCTATGGGAAGTAATGTGATGGCCGCCTGGCGTACACATCGAAGAGGCGCATATTTTGCCAACCCATGTTACGTTCAGATTCATCCGACTTGTATTCCTGTTTCCGGAGATTATCAATCCAAATTGACCTTGATGTCAGAATCTTTAAGAAATGATGGTCGAATCTGGGTACCTAAAAATAAAGAGGATGTTGAGAAAATTAGAAGTGGCGAAATACAACCCCACGATCTTAAAGAGGAAGATCGAGATTATTACTTAGAACGAAGATATCCGGCTTTTGGTAACCTCGTTCCTCGTGATGTAGCTTCTCGTGCAGCAAAAGAACGATGTGACGCGGGATACGGTGTCAACCAAACCGGACAAGCAGTTTTTCTTGATTTTGCTTCCGCAATTGAGCGGTACGGAAAAGAAAAAGCTTATTCTGAAGGACATCACAATCCTTCTGAAGAAGAAGTTACTCGCTTAGGAAAAGAAATGGTTAAAGCTAAATATGGTAACCTGTTTGAAATGTATGAGCAGATTACCGATCAGAATCCTTACGAAACGCCAATGATGATCTTCCCGGCTGTGCATTATACGATGGGTGGACTTTGGGTGGATTATAATTTGCAAACTACGATTCCCGGCTGTTATGCCATTGGAGAGGCAAACTTCTCCGATCACGGAGCTAACAGACTTGGTGCTTCTGCGCTGATGCAAGGTTTAGCTGATGGGTATTTTGTCTTGCCTTATACCATTGGGGATTATTTGGCAGATGAAATTCGAACAGGACCGATTCCATCGGACACCAAAGAATTTGAGGAAGCTGAAAAAGCAGTGCAAGACAAGATCGATGGATTAATTAATAATAACGGAAAACAATCCGTAGACTATTACCACAAGAAATTGGGTAAAATCATGTGGGATAAAGTTGGCATGGCGCGAAATGCTAAAGGTTTGAAAGAAGCTATTCAAGAAATTGACGAATTGCACGAAGACTTTTTGGAAAATGTGAAAGTTGCGGGGAAAGCGGAAGGAAAAAACTCGGAATTAGAAAAAGCCGGTCGTTTGGTTGATTACTTTGAATTGGCAGCCTTAATGGCAAAAGATGCATTGCATCGTGATGAATCATGTGGTTGTCATTTCAGAGAAGAGCATCAAACCGAAGATGGAGAAGCACAGCGAAAAGATGAAGAGTTTATGTATGTAGCCGCTTGGGATTATCCGGGATCTGGTAAAGAACCAAACTTGCACAAAGAACAATTGGACTTTGAAGCTATTGAAGTTTCACAGCGTAGCTACAAATAAACTTTTCGTAAAATATTATTGATGAATAATCAGTGATTTGTTTAAAAATGATAGTCGATAAATTTAGTTTAGAGAAGGATAGTATGATTGAAGCAGTTTAAATTAAATGAAAGACAGCAGCAAAATATATATGTAAGTATTATGAAATTATTCTTAAAAATATGGCGTCAAGAAAACGCTCAGGCTAAAGGAAAAATGGTGGATTATACTATTGACGGTATCGATCCCGACATGTCTTTTCTGGAAATGTTAGACGTGCTTAACGAACAATTGGTAGCCGAAGATAAGGAACCGGTTGAGTTTGATCACGACTGTCGAGAAGGGATTTGTGGAACTTGTTCTTTGCAAATCAACGGACAACCACACGGACCGGATAGATTGACAACTACTTGTCAATTACATATGCGCAGATTTAAGGATGGTGATACTATTTATATCGAACCTTTTCGCGCAAAGGCTTTTCCGGTAATTAAAGACTTGGTAATAGATCGTTCTTCTTTCGAACGAATTCAACAGGCCGGAGGATATGTTTCAGTAAATACTTCGGGAAATACTATTGATGCCAATACTATTCCGGTAGATAAAAAATCGGCTGATACCGCTTTTGATTCGGCAACGTGTATCGGATGTGGAGCTTGTGTAGCAGCTTGTAGAAATGCGAGTGCTGCTTTATTTGTAGGAGCGAAAATCTCTCAATTTGCAAACTTGCCTCAAGGTGAAGTTGAAGCTACACAACGTGCCATCAATATGGTCAACCAAATGGATGCAGAAGGTTTTGGAAGCTGTACCAACACAGGAGCTTGTGAAATAGAATGCCCGGTTGGCATTAAACTGACCAACATCGCCACGATGAATAGAGAGTTTATCAAAGCTACTACAAAAGGCTGATCGATAGTCGATGACAAAGAAAAATTAAAACCTTTAGTTCTGCATAGAATTAAAGGTTTTTTGTTTAATAAACAGGAATATTTATATGTTTCGCACGATTAAATTCTTTTGGTTCTTTATTTGAATTTTTTAAGAAGATGACAGTTTTCTACATTTCAGCTGTTTCTTTGTTGAAAGAGTAATTGTCTTCCAATACATTATTCAATTGTACAGCAAGTCAATAAAACAAACCTCAAGAGTTGCCAAAAAGATTAGCAAATAACAAAATAAAAGCAATCCCCATCTTGGTTTTAATCGATTGTTTTCTTTGAAAATCACCCTTGGATTCTCTAAATTTAATTAGCTTTAGCATTTAGGGTTTTGTTAAAATAAAATTATGTGGTTTTTAAACATCTTTAAACCTGTCCAAAGTTTAATGCGCAAATTATTTTGTCCGGTAAAATGATTGATTTAGAACTTAAAGATAAGACCGTAAGTGGCAAAATTATTTTTTGCCTGATACTGTTGTTTTCGGCATTTATGGTCAATGGACAATCCCTTTCAAAAATTGACAGTCTTAAAACTGAAATAGCTAAATCAAAAAATGACTCATTAAACGTACTTCTAAATATTTCGATTTCCAGAGAAATGCAAAGGCAGCGAACCGAGCGTGATACATTTTTGTCTTTTGCTGAAAATGCCGTGGATCTTGCTTTAGAAACAAAAGATACTTTGTTGTACGCTCGAGCTTTAGATAATTTAGGACTACTATATCGCTTTGGCCAAAACTATAAAGAAGCTTTACCACTGCATAAACGAGCTTTTGAGTTAGTTGAAAACAAGGAAGATGTTCCACCTATATTTAAAATGATATTTGCTGATAATGCCGGTTTAGCAGCAAGGTATGACCAAAACTATGATTTGGCGATTTCTTTTTATATGAAAGCTCTGCCACTGGCAGAAGCAGAAAAGAACCTTAAAAATATAGCCATTGCTACTAATGGAATCGGAAATGCATTGCTCAATATACCTGAGCGAGAAGAGGAAGCTATCACCTTTTTTAAACGCTCCTTGGAAGCCGAGACTAAAAGAGGAAATACTTTAGGAATAGCGATGAATTATCTTTCCATTAGTGATTATTATATTTCAAGAAGAGATTATAAAGTGGCCAGAGAATACCTCGATAAACTGTTGGCTATTAATGAAGAGAGAAATGACAAGTTCGGATTGGCTATTACCTATGAATTTATGGGGAAAGCTTATATGGAAGAAGAAAAAAACTTGGAGAAAGCTGTTTTTTATTTTGATATCGCATTGTTGAGATATGAAGATTTAAACAACTCCCATAAACAAGCAGAAGTTTATTCTAATTTGGGTAATACCGAGTTTAAACGGAATAGAATAGAGAAAGCTAAAGATTATTATGAGCATGCGTTGGATTTAGCACGGGATTTAGGTCGGTTCGATTTAATTGAAAAAAACTCTCGAGCCCTTGCTGAAATTGCCGAATCCGAAGAGAACTTTAGGGATGCTTTAGCCTATTTTAAGCAAAGTGAAGCTTATAAAGACAGTATTAATATCGGAGAACAAAATTTGACAATTGAAGCATTAATCAGACAATATGATTTGTCCGAAAAGGAAAATTACATTCAATTGTTGGAAAAAGATCAAGCGCTGCATCAAACGCTGTTGAAAAATCAAGAGGAACAACTCAAACGCAGAAGGTTGTATTTGATTTTTTTGATTGTGGGAATTGTTTTATTGATAGTTATTTTTCTGCTTCAGTATAGAAATTATATCGCTGAAAAAGAATCTGAACTTCGCTTTGTTCAAGAGGAAAAAGCAAAAACCAATGCACTATATGAAAGGAATCTCGCCCGAGCGGAAACCATTGCCAACAGATTGCGAATCAATCCTCATTTTTTATTTAACAGTCTGAATGCTATTACCTATTTGGTTCAAAGTCAACAGAATGAGGAAGCAGTTAAATACCTAAGTGTCTTTAGTCGTTATACAAGAATGCTCTTAGAGACTTCTACCAAACAAGTTATTCCGCTACATGAGGAATTAAAGTTGGCACGGTATTATATGCTCTTAGAAGAAAATCGATTTGAAAAGGACTTTGAATTCAATATTCGTGGAGATAGGAGCGCAGCGGTAGATTTGATAAAAATCCCTCCTTTATTACTCCAACCGTTTTTAGAAAATGCTGTCTGGCACGGCCTTTTACCTAAGGATACAGAGGAACAGCGTATATTAGAAATTATTATTATTCCTGAAGAGGAAGGGCTGCAAATTATAATAGAAGACAATGGCGTAGGAAGATCATTCAAACCTATAAATAAAAATAAACGTCATAAAAGTATGGGAATTCCAATCACAAATGAACGCATCGATCTTTTTAATAAAAGTTATCCTGAAAATATAAGTTATGAGATTATCGATAAATATGATGAATTTGACCAACCGGCTGGAACAAAAATAGTTTTCGATATTCACTTCAATTCGGAAGATAAAGAGGATTATACTCCCATAAGCGAATTAGATTTCCCTTAAAATTCTACCCCTTCAATGAAAATTTATAAGTAGACCGAGTAAATAATCTTGCTTAAGAACAAATTACGTATCTTTATACAATTATAAAAAACAGCCACCCCGTTATATTGAATATTAAAAAAATGCTTTATATCGATAGATTATGCTGAATGTAATACTTGTAGATGATGAGCCGAAAGCGATTAAAGCCCTCGAATGGCAGATAAGGAAATATTGTAAGGATGTAAAAATTGATAAAACCTTCACTAACCCCAAGAAAGCAATTAAACACTTGGAAACTTATAAAGTGGATTGTGTGTTTTTAGATGTGGAAATGCCAGCAATGGATGGGTTTGCTTTTCTAAAACAATTTGACTCGCGAGATTTTGAGGTGGTATTTACAACGGCCTATAGCCGATATGCTATCCAAGCTATCAGAATTAAGGCTAAAGATTATCTCCTAAAACCAGTTGACCCAGCGGATTTAATTAATATTGTTAATAAATTAAAAGTTGAGAAAACAGAGCAAATACATTTGAAAGTTGATCAAAGCAAAACAGAAATGCATAGAAGACTTGCTATTTCGAGTAAAGGGAAGTTAATATACCTGGATTATAGAGATATTTTGTTTTGTGAAAGTGATGGGAATTATTGTAAAGTGCATTTAGTAGATGAGAGAAGTATAACCGTAACAAAAAAATTAAAGGAAATTCAGAAATTAGTATCCTCCACTGTTTTTTGCAGAGTTCATCATAGCTATATTATCAATATGGAAAAGGTGAAGACATATATTCGTGCAACATGTGACGTGATTTTGGAAAATGGAGTTGAAATTCCGGTATCCCGAAGTAAAAGGGCAGCTTTTTTAAAAAAAATGGGATTACCTTAAAATATTCCTGAAGGATACCTTTTTAAAATTCACTTTTAATAGGGAGATGAAACTTCCAAGGAATCTCTAAAAATAGAAATCCTGAGAAAAATTAAATAATTACAAGGTCAAAAAGAAAAAACAACCCCCAAATTCAACATCACATAATTTTGATGTTTGAAAAAGTTTCTGATGGTCGAAGGAGCCTTCGTTTTTAGAAAATCATGGCGGTAAGCGATGCCGGTATATACCCCGATGCTTTTATGGAAGTCATATTGTAGAGAAGGCGTTAGAGCTGTGGAGTAGCCATCGTCTTTAAAATCAAAATTTTCACCGCTATTGCCGTAACGCGTATAACCAAAACCGCCGTCCACATAAGCAACCCAATTTGAATGCTCCCAAAATATATAGCCGACTTGTACGCCGACAGAAAATATACCGGTTTTGGAATAATTTCCAACCTTCGGAACAGCATCGGGTTTGATGGTAGCTTTGAAACCGGAAAGATAAAATCCTAATCTAAACTGGCTATCCGGAATTCTGAACATCATCGCATAATTAATTCCGATTTTTTTATCCAAAGCTTTATTGGCCAAATTATCGCCAAATGCCATCGGATGAAAAGCACCAACGCTGAAAAAAACAACGTTTTTCTTTTCAGAAGAGTCCAAAGATTCCTCCGTTTGATCTTGTGCTGAACCTAAATGAAAAGCGATCAAGCATAAAAAATAGATGACGAATTTAGTAAGATAAGACATAAGTGGTCGTAGGTTGGTTGATCGGAATAATGATTTCTTGCTCCTCACCACTGTTGATGCGGTAAGTTAAAGTCGCTTCTGTACCTTGTAAAGTCGAATTTGATTTTGAATAATCCGGCATGCCGGGCAGGAGATTTTGGGAACTGTAATTATAAGGACTTATATAATCATCGGTGTTTACAAAATAATGCAATTCGGGGCTTTTATATTTTAGAACAAAGCTAATGGTATCTGTGGCGGAAGAAGACACTTCTATATTCAACGTTGCTTTTGGGTGAAGTTGAATAGTGTCTAAAATAAAAGAATTGCCCAGATCTCTATTTTTAAAATGATA
>DATGSA010000326.1:0-4721 GCA_035303085.1 Flavobacteriaceae bacterium | reverse complement strand
AATCGGCATCTATTATTTTATTCAGAGGGGGTCAGCATCCGCCGGAATGGCAGTGCTGAATTTCAATCCGGTAGAGGGGTCAGCTTAGTCCGGTTTATCCACCTGAGTCATAATCGATTTGTTTCACGATATTCTTCAACTGGTCAATAGATTCATGACCGGTGAGATAAGAGGATTCCGCTCCTTTTTTACCGATTACTTCAATCAGTTTATAAAGTGACAAATCAATTTCATATTGCAATATTGAGGTGGTGGCGGAAGTACTTCCATTACAAATTTCTCTTCGGTCTATCAAGGTGGTATCCATCTTTCATACATTGATGAGCCATTAATGCTCTGGTGATACCTCCTCCAATAATTAGAATGTCTGTTTTGATATCTTTTTTAAGCGATGGATAAAGAATTAATCAAACCATTTTTTATTAACCAAAAGGGAGCATTGGACGTTAAATCTTTAGTTTCAGTTGAATTGATTGTCTTTTAATGTGCTCATATAATTGGATTTAAAGTCCAAATCAAATTTGCGATTGGACTATCCTAAAAGTGCGCTTTAAAAAATAAATAATTAACCCATTGAAAATTAATTTAAATTCATCAAAAAAGAGGAAGTGTCCCATTGAAAAAAAGTTATTAAACAGTTATTTTTAAAATAATATAAATACGCAAAGCACTTTCTCTTTGATGTGTGTAATCTAAATAGCGATACTCCGGTTTGAGTTTAAAGGTAAAAGTATTGGAAATCGGTTTTTCTAAACTCAACGAAAATCTTTGATCAAAAACCGGATGTTTTTTAGAAGAAATACTCCATAAAAACTCAGTATCAGTTGTTAAAGACCATTTTTTAAGCTTATCCTGACTTTTATTAAGGTCAAAGGTTATTCCAATTCTATATCGATTGCGCAGGTTAAAATCCCCTCTGAATCGTTGTTCCACTCGTAATCGACCTTTCAGTTTCACTTTGTTTAAGTCATAACTGTGTGCGTATTGTTGGATTAAACGTTTTTCATCGGTGCGTTTATTGTCAAAGAGTTTTTTTATACGATAGCGAAGCACCAGGGAAACAGCATGGTTTGAATTGATAGAGAAAGTGGGGGCAGCATTCAATTCTAAAAAACTCGTATCATAATCAAATTTGCCCGAATCATAAAAGCTGCTGCGATATCTACTGCTGAAAACATAAGACCACCGATCCTCCGGATGGGGATCGAAATTATATTTTGCATCAATTTCGGTATAAAGCGCCTCTTGAGCTGTTAAAGAAATAGAGAACAATATAAAACAGCTTGAGATAAATAACTGAAAGTGTTTCATTGCCAAGGTTATTGGTTGACCTTTTGGGTTTAATAAAAAAATAAATTCGGTTTTGAAAACAGTAATTGGTTTTTAATATCAACCAATAGGTAATTTGGCAATTATTTCAATTTCTTATTGAGAAACGATACTTGCAGAATTTTCGATTTTGCTTAAAACCTGTAAAAGCTTGTCGTTTTCTTCGGGTTTGCCAATCGTAATTCTCAACGCGTTTTTAATGGTTTTGTTTTGATTGCGAACAATGATATTGTGCTGTAGTAATTTTAGATAAAAATCCTCTCCATCTTCTACTTCAACTAACAAGAAATTGGTGTCGGAAGGGTAAATTTTCTTTATTAATGGAGAGGATTTTAAACTTTCCAAAACCCTGTTTTTTTCCGATAATATTGTAATCATTCGTTCCTGAAAAATTTCTTGATCAGAAAGCGCATCCATTGCCACTTGTTGATCAATGCTACTGACGTTGTAAGGAGTTTTAATTTTATTGAAATAACTAACCAAAGTTTTGCTCATCAAAGCCATGCCAATTCTTGCTCCCGCTAAAGCCCATGATTTGCTCAAAGTTTGTAAAACAACCAATCGAGGATATTTATCGAGTTTCTGCGCATATGAAATACGATTGTTAAAATCGATGTATGCCTCGTCGATAACTGTGATGCCTTTAAAATTTTCTAAAATATAATCGATATCTTCCCTTTTTAAATGGTTTCCGGTAGGGTTGTTGGGAGAACACAGAAAAATCACCTTCAATTTCTCGTCATCGATATGTTTTTCCAAAGCAGGTCGATCAATTTGGAAATTCTCATCCAAAGGTACAGTGATTAACTCGACATTGTTAAGATGAGAAGCTACAGTGTACATCGCAAAGGTAGGAGGGAAGGTCAAGGCTTTATCTACTCCCGGTTCGCAAAATACCCTATAGGTAATATCCACTATTCCATCACTTCCATTGGTCAAAAAGATCTGCTCAGGACGTATATTTTTGACTTTTGCAAGTTTGTCTTTTAATTTCAGCTGAAATGGATCGGGATAGCGATTGTATTTACCATAAGGATTTTCATTAGCATCTAAAAAGATTCCTTCAGCTTGCTTATATTCAGATCGCGCACTCGAGTAAGGTATTAGCTTTTTTATATTTTCTCGGATTAAATGATCTACAGATTTTGTCATATTGTTTTTGATAATTTAAAATGTCAATAAATTGGCGCTCTTAAGATCCCTACTTAACAAAGCGTTTTTCTAATATTTTCTCTTGTTTTTCCGATAGCTCTGGTTGGAGTAGACGGAATTGGTTTTCATGGCTTTTATCCTTCAACAGTTCTTCCAGAAGTTCTCTGGCAAAATTTCTAAATCGCCAAACGGGATGGGTGGTAGCCTGCATCAGATTCATATAAGTTTCTTGATTAAAAACATTGAGTTGATATAAATGGGCGAAGGCATTTTGACGGATAGAATAATCATAAGAAGGTGCCGTGTAATCAGATAATTCTTCATAAAATGCGGGTTTTTTTTCGGGTAAATAAGCCGAAGTAGCTAAACTCAAAGTCAACCAAAGTATGCGAATATTCTTATCATAAAATCCTTGAGTTGATTTAAGTTCCTCCAAATATTGAGGTCTGTCTTCCGGGAAATTACTCCATAAATTCATTAAAGCAAGTTCTTGCGTAAGATAAGAATTATCTTTTAATAAACTTTCGTATTGCGATTTCAATTCTGTTGGAATGGCGGTTAAAGACCTTGCAATTGCTTGGCGTACATATAAATCTCCGGAGTCAAATGCTTTTTGATATAATTTGATATGTGCAGCAGTAGGTGTTTCTTCAGCCAATTGAAAAACCGCTTCTTGTGCGATATGTTTTTGAAAAGGGAAATCTAAAGCCATGCCGAGTAATTCTTTTTTATGCTCAAAATTATTTTTTCGCAAAGCTATCGTCTCCATATATTTTTTGATGAATTTGGATTTTTCTAAAGAAGCTAAAGCTTCTTCTGCTGGAAATGCTGATTGTTTCAGCCATTTGTCGGTATAGCTGGATAAATCGGTGTCGGATTGTTTTTCTATTTCCGAAATAAAATCCTGTATCGTTACATTTTGGAATTTATATTTTTCTAAAAAAGCTTTTATGCCTTTTCTAAAATTGACTTCTCCAATTTGCTCTTTTAAAATATGTATTGCCCAAGCGCCTTTGTCATAAAAAGTCAAAGAACCGGCTTCCGGGTTGATTAACGCTTCTCCTTTCCCTTTGTCGCTTTGCTCCTTGAGTTGTTCTGCCTTTTGAAATAACTTATAATAGAACTCATCATCGCCAAAAATTTCTTGCTGGACCAAAAGTGCATAATAAGTTGCAATACCTTCGTGAAGCCAATGGTCAGCTGAAGATTGCTCTGTGATTAAATTTCCAAACCATTGATGAGCGAGTTCATGTGCGTTTACACGAATGTAATTTCGATCCTGAAATCCGATAGGATCAACCATTAAACTCTCGGCAAAAATAGTCGCTGTGGTATTCTCCATACCTGCATATAAAAAATCCCGCACAGGAGTTTGTTTATAATTCTTCCAAGGATAAGCTACACCGATTTCTTCCTCTAAAAAATCAAAAATTCTTTGACTATAACGATAAGTAGGTTCTACTCTTAGAGAATCTTTTTCTTCAAAATACAGTTCAATGGGCACCCCGGAGGTACTTTGTAAATCTCTCCGTTTATACTGTCCAACAGCTACACCAATCAGGTAACTGCTTATCGGTTCCCTCATCTTATATCGCCAAACCTCTGCATTATCTTTGGAGTGATGATCGATTAATTCACCATTGGCGATTACCTGATAATTTGCGGGAACTTGATAAGTCAAATCGAAAAGGATTTTATCATTAGCATCATCTATTGACGGAAGCCAATACGAGTTTTCTTTACCTTGCCCTTGCGACCAAATCTGGTTGGTTCCTTCGTTATCCCAGCCTACAAAATATAGCGCATGGTTGGGATCTTCAACCTGATAAGAAAAGTTTAAAGTATAGGTTTTCCCCGATTTAAATTGATGTAATATCCAAATTTTATCAGAAGTTGCTTTGAGTTTAGCTTTTGTAGGTGAGTTTGATGAAAGTTCGACTTTCATATTTTTCGCATCTAAAAATATAGAATCCGTTTTTGCTTTAATCTTAAATGTATAGGAGATTTCTCCCTCAACAGAATTAGACTTCGGATGAAAGCTCAGGTATGCTTTTAAATTTTCGAAATCCACTATTTCTGTTTGTTGTGCAGAAATAAAGGGAGTTGCAAGCAATAAAAACAGTAATAAAAAACCTTTTCTCATATATTTCAAGCATCGAATGCCTTTTTAAACGATGGATATTGTCGTGAATAATAAAACGGCAAAATACAAAATTTCCTTTGTTGGATTTCCGGAAATC
>DATGSA010000325.1:0-2612 GCA_035303085.1 Flavobacteriaceae bacterium | reverse complement strand
ATCGCCATAAGTGACCCGGTCGAGTTCAACAACTTCATAACCCATCTTGGCGAAGATTTTCTGCACAATCTGAGGTTCGGTGGAAATGATTTCCATTCCTACATGGCGATTGTTTTTGTTTTTGACATAATTAACTTCAATAGGCTTTATCAAACCTTCTCGTAAACCAACCCCTTCTCTTATTTCTTTAAGATCTTCCAGTTCCAGGTTTTTGTTTAATTCGATGTGGAAAATTTGTTGTATTCCTTTTCGAGCCAATTTTTTCTCTAAGGTTCCATCGTTTGTAAACAGCAATAAACCCTTTGCACTGGTTTCAAGGGTTCCCACCGGAACAATTTTACTGCGACTCGCGTTAGCCACTAAATCCATCACCGTGCGGTTTTCTTTTTCTAAACTCCCGGTTACATAAAACCCTGAGGGTTTGTTGAGCAATACATACTCTTTTTTAACGGGAGTAAGACGTTGTCCATCGAATCTGACATCATCGGTCAATTTTACTTTATATCCCATTTGAGTGATTACTTCTCCGTTTACCGTAACATTTCCCGAAGCGATATAAATATCGGCATCGCGGCGGGAGCAAACTCCTGAGTTGGATATGAATTTATTTAAACGCATCCCCGCCTCAGGGTTTTTTACCTGCTTGTCAACAGCGGCGTGCTTGAGTTCACTTGAAGAGATTTTCCTCTTCTTTTTCTTTTGCTTTTTTTGCTGCTTCTTTTTGAAATCAAAGGGTTTACCTCTTCGTTGTTGAGGTTTTCCTTTTCTGCTCTTCTTATTGTTTGACGGCTTTTTTGCCATAGTTTAAATTTTAAACAAAGATACTACAAATGATTACATGATTACAAGAGAATAAATTATACCATTAAAGAAAAAGGAGACATAAGCATTGTATGCTTTAGAGGTCAAAATTATCTCCTCCGTAATCCGAGTTTCAAGTTCAGTGTAACAAGCTAAAAAAACCGCTTCGATTTATACCGAAACGGTTATAATTTAGCTAAATAAAACTTAGGTTATTTAACTTCTCCGCAACTTACGCGAGCTCCTGCGTCTCCGGCGGGTTGAGATTCAAAGTCATCTTCGCCTTCGTGAACGACAACAGCGGTTCCGATAATATTCTTAGTATCATCGTCGCAACCGATACACCATTCATCTGTTTCAAAGGTCACGGTGCCATTTCCATCTTTATCGGCTTCAAAGTTGCCGATATCTCCTTTGTGATAACCATCTGAATCTCCCCATTTACCGTGTCTTTCATCGGTTGGATTCCAGTGACCACCACTTGAGGTTCCATCATCAGAACTACAATCAGCTGTTTCGTGTAAGTGGATAGCGTGAGTTCCCGGTTTTAATCCTGAAAATTTGGCTTCCATTTTTACAACACCATCCTCTTCGGTGAAAGTTACTTCTCCTTTGACATTACTATTGCTTTTCGAAGACATCATTACGGTTTTGGTCTTTTTGGCCGAATCATCGATATCCATATCCGACTTGTCAGAATCCATCCCGGGTTCAATCATCGAAGGGGTGTCTTGATCTTCAGATTCTTTTTTGTTGTCCTTACAACTGGTAAAGGCAACGAGAGCGAGCGTAAAAAATATTATTCCTACTTTTTTCATGAGATATAATTTAGGTTGTTTTTGTTTTATAGAATAAAAGTACAGTTTCTTGTAGAGGTTAGAGGGGTATTAATAAAATATTAGCATTTGGAGGGGGTGGTTTTATGTTGAGATATTTACAAGTTTGAAGTGGTGTTTTCTTTGCTGCTTTAATCCGCCAGAAAGGGAATGCTACAAAATCTAAATCGAAAAAGAAAACAACACTCATTCTGCAGTAACGACCTTCAGTTGATAGATTAATAAACCTTATTGCCTTATTTTCCAGTCCTGATTTCTCCTTCCTACAGATAGAAAAGAATAAGATAATAAGGTTTTGATTTTTCTTTAAAGATTTGGTTACTAAGGTAATGGGGTTGATTCTCTTAATAAAATCATTTATTTTTCTATTATAGTTTATTCCTATTCAATTTCTCACCTTATCTTGGTTTTCTTTAAATGGGGAGAAGATGAATTGCCGCTAAAAATAACTTCCAGAAAAAATCAAAAGTCCTCACTTTGCTCCTCCGCTAAAACACCGGTCGCACGTGGGAGGGAAGTGGAAAGATATTTCAGCCAAAGGATTCGGGAGTGAATGAGAACCGAATAAAAAGAACATCATTTCTGCTCGATAATAATTGAATAACTCTTAACATAAACCGTTTTTTTTATTGTTCGGATTATTTTAGTTTTCGGTGATGGAAAAGAAAGCGTACATACCCGGATTTATATTTACAGCATTCACCGATGAAGAAAAATCGCTATTTGAGCGATTGTTTGAAATCTTTAAAGAATTAATCACCCATACTTCGGGAGATTTTGATGAGGCTATTCATTGGTTGAGACAATTGGACGAGGAATATGAATTAACTACACCGGATTATACGATAGACGATTTTATTGAAGACCTAATAAAGAAAGGATACATTCAAGAACGAATTAAACCGGATGGAAAAGGCGGAAAGATAATGACCTCCAAACTGGAACAAGCTATTCGTCAGCGCGCACTGAACCAAA
>DATGSA010000324.1:0-4669 GCA_035303085.1 Flavobacteriaceae bacterium | reverse complement strand
TGATGATTTGATTGGAGATGAAGCTAATTATTATTATAAAATATCTCATTTTAATTTTGATTGGACGCCGTCTGATTTATCTCAAAATGAATATATGAGTGGTTTTGATGATATGCGGATAAAATCATATAAGAACTCATTTAACACCTTACAAATATACACGCATTACAAACTGACAATACCCAATGCAGATACCCGTGCCTTGAAAGTAAGCGGTAATTACATGTTGGAAATCTACAATGACCAAGAGGAACTAATTTTCTCAAGGCGTTTTATCGTTTATGAAAATCTTGCCGGTATAGGAGCACAAATAAAGCGATCGCGAGATTTAAAATATATCAATACCAAACAAATAGTCAATTTTTCGATTGTAACCGGGCAGAATTTGAGCATTAAAAATCCGGATCAGACTATCCACACCCTATTGATTAAAAACAATAATTTACAAAATTCAATTTATGATCTAAAACCCCAATACCGCATGGGCAACGAATTAATTTATCGTTATGATCAAGAAACAGCTTTTAACGGCGGCAATGAATATTTGTATTTCGACAGTAAAGATGTCAGAGGGGTTAATGTTCATATCCGTAAATTTGAATTGCGCGATATTTATGAAATTTATCTTTATACCGATAAGGTCCGAGCTAACGACATCTATACTTATAATCCTGACATTAATGGTGCTTTTCTAATCAACACCGTTCAAGGAAGGGATCCTAAAATAGAGGCCGAATACACTTGGGTACATTTCTTTTTAAAAAACGATCAACCCTTGCGGAATGGTGAAGAGATACATATTTATGGTGGGTTCAACAATTTCACCATCGATGGTTCTACTCTTATGACTTATAATTCTGAGTCGGGTTTGTACGAAGGAAAACGTTTGTTTAAGCAGGGATTTTATAATTATAAATATGTTTTAAAGCAACAGGATGGTTCTATAGACGAAGGTTTTATCAGTGGAAATTTCTATCAAACAGAAAATCAGTACACAATTGTTGCTTATTATCGCGCTCCGGGTGCTCGTTATGATCGGGTGATAGGTGTAGGAAGTGCAAACAGTAAAGACATCACCAATTAACAACTTCAAATTTGGATCTTTCCCCTCAAAAAAAGGAATTACGTGATTTGGCTTTTTCCAAAATGCCTTTTGGTAAATACAAGAATGTTTATCTATCCGATATTCCTGAGTCCTATTATATATGGTTTCGCCGGAAAGGTTTTCCCACCGGGAAATTAGGAAGACAAATGCAAGCTGTCTTCGAGATGAAGATAAATGGATTGTCTTATTTATTGAGAAAAATTCGGAAAACACAATAAAATATATGGGGATTGCTTTTTAGTTAATTTCATCTTTCTTTGAAACAAGTGAACAATAGTGCTTAAAATTTTTATTTTTGCATCCCGTATAGACAATAAACAAATACTTATATCATGCCTAAAACAAAATATATTTTTGTGACCGGCGGTGTTTCTTCGTCTCTCGGGAAAGGAATAATCGCAGCATCTTTAGCAAAATTACTTCAAGCACGTGGCTATAAAGTTACGATTCAAAAATTTGATCCTTACATCAATATTGATCCGGGTACTTTAAATCCGTATGAGCATGGCGAATGTTATGTAACAGAAGACGGTGCCGAAACCGATTTAGATTTAGGACACTACGAGCGGTTTTTGAATATCACTACCACTCAAGCCAACAATGTAACCACCGGAAAAGTTTATCAAAGTGTGATCGATAAGGAACGCAGGGGCGAATATTTAGGAAAAACAGTTCAGGTTATTCCGCATATCACCAATGAGATTAAGGAGCGCATTCAAATTTTAGGCAATACCGGAGATTATGATATCGTGATTACCGAAATCGGTGGGACTGTAGGTGATATTGAGTCTTTACCATACATTGAAGCGGTTCGCCAATTGAGTTGGGAGCTCGGAGAGAAAATGTCTTTGGTAATTCACCTTACTTTGATACCATACTTATCAGCGGCAAAAGAGCTCAAGACAAAACCAACTCAACACAGTGTAAAAACTTTAATGGAAAGCGGATTAATAGCAGATATTTTAGTCTGTCGCACCGAGCATGACCTAAGTGACGATTTGCGCAACAAGTTGGCTTTATTCTGCAATGTTAAAAAGGAAGAAGTCATTCAGAGTATAGATGCCGAAACCATTTATGATGTACCCAATCAGATGCTAAAAGAAGGTTTAGATCGCGTTGTTTTAAACAAACTATCTTTAGCTAAGAAACGCAAACCCAATTTAAAGAAGTGGAATAAGTTTTTGGATAGAATTAAAAATCCACAGTCCGAAGTCGATATCGGTCTTATTGGAAAATACACAGAATTACAAGACTCTTATAAATCGATCCTTGAATCATTCATTCATGCCGGAGCAGTATGTGGTGTAAAGGTAAACATCAAAAGCATTCATTCTGAATCTATTGAAGCCAAAACCAATAATCAGAAAAAATCTGACCTTGACGGAATATTAGTAGCTCCGGGTTTTGGCGGACGGGGTGTCAACGGAAAAATAAAAGCCATTCGCTATGCACGGGAAAACAATGTTCCTTTTTTAGGGATTTGCTTGGGGATGCAATTAGCTGTAATTGAATTTGCGAGAAACGTTCTCGACTTAAAAGACGCAGATTCTACAGAAATGAATCCCGAAGCTGCAGATCCTATTATCGATTTTATGGATGATCAAAAAGTGGGAAGCCTGAAAAACAACAATATGCGTTTAGGAGCTTGGGATATCGAATTAGAGAAGGATTCTTTAATTCATAAGGTTTACGGAAAAGATAAAATCAGTGAACGACATCGCAATAGATTTGAGCTGAACAACAAATACAAACCGGCTTTAGAGGAAGGCGGGCTCAAATGCACCGGGTTTAACCCACAAACTAATTTTGTGGAAGTCATTGAGATCCCTGAACACCCGTGGTTTATCGGTGTTCAATATCACCCGGAATACAAAAGTACAGTTGACAAACCACACCCTTTATTCGTGAGTTTTGTCAAAGCAGCTAAAACCTTTGCAAAAAGCAAGAAAACCAAATAAAAAGTTTTCAATCTAACTTATTCTGAAAAACTAATAAGTAGTTAATCTTTAAGGTTACTATCAAAATTTTTTGGATTTTTGCAACCCGAAAAATTAACAGGGAAAATCAACGAAAAACGCCCTGTTTTACGTTTTATTTATAAACAATGGAAGAAAAGAAAAAGTTTGACTTTAATGCCCTAATCGGATTTGTCTTGATTGGTGGAATCATTCTTTATATGATGTCTACAGGCAATGATGATGAAACCCCTGAGGCGGAAAATTCGCAAACCCAAACAGAAGATGTTAGTATTCCGGAACCGGAAGGTCTTGATGCAACTGATACAGCTGACTTCACTGCTGATGGCCAAAACAAAGTGAATTCTGATTCTGTAGCAATGGCTCGTAAGTATGACGAATTCGGTTCTTTTGCTTATTCAGCGAGTCTCCCATCAGCTAAAGATGATGTAAGTGTTCTTGAAAACGAATTGCTTAAAATAAAAGTAGGCAACAAAGGGGGGGAAATTAAAGAAGTAACTTTAAAACAAATCCCATCGGAATTGGATCCTAATTCTCCTCCGGTTCAAATTATAAAGAACGATAATTCTTCTCTGAATTTAGAATTCTTCACCACAGATAATAAAAAACTCAATACGGGGGATCTTTATTTTGAACCTTCTTTGACCGAGTCAGATGGAACCTCACTGCTTTCCATGAAACTGAAAGTCTCTGAAGATCGATATTTAGAATATGTATATACGCTCAAACCGGATGAATATATGATGGATTTCACCATTCGCTCTCAGGGTTTAAAAAACATTGTTCATCAGGCAGAACCGGTTAAATTGAACTGGAAGTTAAAAGCTTATAGTGAAGACAAAAGTATTTCTTACGAAAATCGTTACACCGAAAGCGTATGGCTTTATCAAGGAAATAAAACCAGCTCGCAACAAGCGTCCAGCACCAAAGAAGATGAAGATAACGACGTTTCTTGGATAGCTTATCGCCAGCACTTTTTCTCTTCAATTTTACTGACAGACCATCCATTTGAAAAAGCAAAAATCAGCTCAAAGAATCTGGTAGATGATGAAGATATAGATACTGTATTCACCAAGTCTTTTGCTTCGACCATTCCTTTAAAATTAAAAGGCGGGGAATTAAATGAAAACTTGAATTTATATTATGGCCCGAGTGATTACAAAACTTTAAAGAGTTACGGAAGAGAATTGGATGAAATTGTCCCTATGGGATGGGGGATTTTTGGATGGTTGAATAAATTAGTTTTTGTTCCTGTACTCGGATTTTTAATGCAGTATTTCCCTGCGGGAATTGCGATTATAGTTTTGACCATTTTCGTCAAAATCTTAATGTCTCCGGTTCAGTATAAGCAATTCCTTTCTCAAGCAAAGATGAAAATATTGCGTCCGGAAATTGAAGAAGTAAATAAAAAGTATAAAGACGATCAGATGAAGCGCCAAAAAGAAACGATGGCGATCAATCGAAAAGCAGGTGTAAATCCGGCCAGTGGGTGTTTGGTAGGGCTTATTCAGATGCCTATTTTCATTGCATTATTCCGGCTTTTTCCAAGTGTATTTGATTTGAGACATGAAAGTTTCCTTTGGGCAGA